>NZ_JBSQAT010000005.1:0-236013 GCF_059412445.1 Thermincola sp. GK-1 | reverse complement strand
GACTGCAGCAGGTTGATAATCGACTGGATCTCACTTTTAGCTTCCGCCAGGCCGAAGGTTGGGGACTGCAGCAGGTTGATAATCGACTGGATCTCACTTTTAGCTTCCGCCAGGCCGAAGGTTGGGGACTGCAGCAGGTTGATAATCGACTGGATCTCACTTTTAGCTTCCGCCAGGCCGAAGGTTGGGGACTGCAGCAGGTTGATAATCGACTGGATCTCACTTTTAGCTTCCGCCAGGCCGAAGGTTGGGGACTGCAGCAGGTTGATAATCGACTGGATCTCACTTTTAGCTTCCGCCAGGCCGAAGGTTGGGGACTGCAGCAGGTTAATAATTGATTGTACTTCGCTTTTAATCTCTTGCAGGCCGAAGGTTGAAGATTCGAGATTACTGATAATTGATTTTATTTCCCGCTTGATTTCGGGCAATCCGAAGGCCGGATCCAGGATTTGCAGTAAGATATTCAAAACTTCAACTTTAATTTCCTGTAAACCGAAAAGTGGGTCTTGCAGTAAACTGATAATTGACCTTATTTCACTCTTAGCTTCCGCCAGGCCGAAGGTTGGGGATTCGAGCAGGTTAATGATGGACTGTACTTCACTCTTGATTTCAGCCAAACCAAAAGTTTGAGATTGCAGAAGTTCAAGAATAGAATTAACTGCTCCAAAGGTTGAAGCTTGCACTAAGGTTGTCAAATTAATAATCTCGTTTTTTATTTCTTCAAGACCAAATGTTGGAGATTCCAGAATGTTAATTATGGTTTGAACTTCGCTTTTGATTTCTTTCAGGCCAAAGGTGGGACTGGTTAGTAAATTGATAATTGTTTGGATGCCGGCGTCAGATATGGTCGGGCAGGGGTAAATGCCGGCAAATGCGTTTGCCTGGCCTCCTCCTGCCGAGGCGCTGGCGCCTACGTTTTTTCCAGCATTTACAGTTACTTGGGGGACTATCTTTTCTGAACTGATTTTGTCTTCTCTTTTGTTCTTGTCTGGCGGTACAAATGCAGGCTTTTTCTTATCATCGCTCATAAAATACCACCTCTAGGGTCTTTGTCAAGTTTTTATATGAATGTTGTTGTATTTTATGCCTTTTTATGATAAATGGTTACATAATGTAGAAAATTACTTTTTCTTTAAATACAGGAGGCAATGCGCATTTTATTAAATGGCACCAAAGCCATCCCGCGGGCTTTGCCAGCCCGAAAAAAATTTAACTGGAAGCTGAGAAAAAGCAACAGGAACTGGTAAAAGAAAAGATACGGCCTGGTTTTTCTTATAACCCTGATGTGCTATAATGATACTGATATAAATGGCCTGTTACAGGATAAGGAGGGCTGCCATGACCCAGGGCAAGTTTATTATTATAGACGGAAACAGCCTGGTTTACCGGGCTTTTTACGCTTTACCGCTCTTAAAAACCACTACGGGCGTTTATACAAATGCCGTATACGGCTTCACAACCATGCTGATGAAGGTTTTGAACGAAGAAAAACCAGCCTGCCTGGCCATAGCTTTTGATAAGGGGAAAACTACTTTTCGCAATGAGCATTTTGAAGATTACAAGGGGCACCGGAAAGCAACACCTGACGAACTGAAGCCCCAGTTTCCCCTGGTGAAAGAAATTGTGCGCGCTTTTCGCATTCCCGTTTACGAAATAGAAGGTTATGAAGCTGATGATATAATAGGTACAGTTTCCTTGAAAGCAGAAGAAATGGGATATGAAACTGTAATTGTTACGGGCGACAGGGACGCGTTGCAGTTGGTTTCACCCAAAACAAGAGTTATGTTAACCAAAAAAGGCATATCAGAAATGGAATTTTACGACGAAAACAAGGTGGCCGAACGTTACGGGCTCAAACCTGCGCAGATAATAGACATGAAAGGATTAATGGGCGATACTTCCGATAATATCCCCGGGGTGCCGGGTATTGGAGAAAAAACGGCCGCCAAACTGGTCAGGGAATATGGCTCCGTGGAAGAACTGCTGGCCCAAAGAGGTACAGTTGCCGGAAAACTCCGGGAAAAACTCGAGCAGTACGCGGAACAGGCTCTTCTCAGCAAAAAACTGGCTACGATTATCAGGCATGTGCCTATAGAGATAGATTTACGGGAGTGTGTGGTGGAAGAACCTGACTACGCGAAACTTTTGGAGTTGGGACGGAGTTTAGAATTTAAGGCTTTGACAAAGCTGGCCCAGGAAAAGGCGCCGGAACAGCCGGAAAAATTATCTGAACCTGTTGATGAAGCCAAGCAATTGCAAATTAATGGCGAGTACAGACAGTATAACTTTGACGAGGCTTTAGCTTCTATAACCCGATTTGCGGAACAGAAAAAAGACATGGCCCTTGTTTTACGAACCTCAAACCAGGACCCATGGTCTGCCGTCATTCTTGGATTGGCCTGGTCAGCCGAACCGGGGAGCGGCGGGTATCTTGCCGGTGAGGAACTGCAGCCTGCAGATAAACTTACCCGTATCCTGGATGCGATCTTTTGGACGAAGGGCCGGGTATGCTTCCATGATGCCAAAAGGACCGATATCTTACTGCGACGTTTAGGCAACAAGCCTGTCCGCGCAGGATTCGACACCATGTTGGCGGCTTACCTTTTGGATCCTTCTGTTTCCAACCTCGACTTAGCTGCTTTATCTATAAAGTATTTGGGGCAGGAGTTGAGCCCTGGAGAAGACTACAGGTCTTTTTGTGCCCAGGCCGATATTATATTGCGGCTGGTACCTGTACTGCATGAGAAGCTGGCCGAGCTGAACATGCTTGACCTGTATTTTGATGTGGAAATGCCCCTCCTGCATATTCTGGCCGATATGGAATTCAGCGGGGTCAAATTGGACAAGGAATACCTGGAAGCCATGTCTGTGGATCTAAGTACGGAAATCGACCGGATTACTGGGGATATTTACAGGCTGGCCGGGGAGGAATTCAACATCAATTCTACCCGGCAGTTGGGAACCATTCTTTTTGAAAAACTGGGTTTACCGGTCATTAAAAAGACGAAAACAGGGTATTCGACAGACGTTGAGGTCCTGGAAACCCTGGCGGAAAGGCATGAAATTGTGGCCAGGGTGCTTCATTACCGCCAGTTGGTCAAGCTGAAGTCAACCTATGTGGACGGGTTAATTCCTTTGATAAATCCCGTTACGGGAAAGGTCCATACCACCTTTAACCAGACGGTTACGGCAACGGGGCGGTTGAGCAGTACTGAACCAAACCTGCAGAACATACCTATCCGTATGGAAGAAGGCCGCAGGATCAGGAAGGCCTTCGTACCTTCCGAACCAGGCTGGATAATCCTTAGTGCAGATTATTCCCAGATCGAGCTCCGGATTCTGGCGCACCTTTCCGGGGATGAAAGATTTGTCCAGGCTTTCAGAAATGACGAGGATATTCATACTCGGACTGCCGCGGAAGTATTCGGCGTGTCTTTGGAGGAAGTAACCGGGGAGATGCGCAGCCGGGCCAAGGCTGTTAACTTCGGAATTGTTTACGGCATCAGTGATTTTGGGCTGGCGAAAAATATCTCTGTAAGCCGAAAAGAAGCCAGGCAGTATATTGAAAACTACTTTGCCCGGTACGCGGGTATAAAAAAATACCTGGAGGAGACAGTCAGGTTGGCCAGGGAACAGGGATATGTAACCACCTTGCTCAACAGGCGCCGCTACCTGCCCGACATCCTAAGTCCCAACCGGAATATCCGCAGCTTTGGGGAGCGCACTGCCATGAACACTCCAATTCAGGGCAGTGCCGCCGATATAATAAAACTGGCCATGGTCCGGGTTGCCGATTGCCTCAAAAAAGAAGGCTTAAAAGCCCGCATGCTGCTGCAGGTTCACGACGAACTTATTTTTGAGGCGCCGCCTGAAGAACTTCCAAAAGTTACAGGCATTGTAAGGGAATGTATGGAGAACACCGTTAAATTAACGGTTCCATTAAAAGTAGACATGAAAAAGGGGGTCAACTGGTACGACATGGAGAAAATTAACGATTAAAGTTACAGAATGGATTTGCTATAATTAAGGTTGTGGACACCTTATGTAAACATTTGAGGAGATGATGTTATGCCTGAACTACCCGAAGTAGAGACGGTTAAGCGTTCGCTGGAAGAAAAGCTTTTGGGCAAATCTATTCAGCATGTGGACATATTTATGGACAAAGTGATCAAAGAACCTTCCGTTGAGGAATTTCAACAAATACTAGCCGGCAGGGAAATATTAAATTTAGGACGGCGGGGAAAGTACCTGCTGCTGTACCTTTCCGGCGGATATGCTATCGTCTTCCACTTAAGGATGACGGGACAGTTGATATATTCGGAAAGAACGGCTGTCCGGGCGAAACATACCCATCTTGTATTTCACTTAAGTGACGATAATGAACTAAGGTTTACAGACCAGAGGCAATTTGGTCGCGTGTACCTGCTGCCCGACGACCAGTTGGATAAAATCACGGGGCTCAGAACTATGGGCGTGGAGCCGCTTACAGAGGAGTTTACCAAAGAATTTTTAAAGAAAGAACTGAAAAGAAAAAGGACCAAAATAAAGGCTTTACTTCTGGATCAGACCTTTATCGCGGGAATCGGTAACATATATGCCGATGAAGCCTTATTCCGGGCCAAAATAAACCCGGAACGCCTGGCTTCCACCCTTAATCAGCGTGAAGTAAGTAAACTGCACCAGGCCATTATCGAGGTTTTAACCGAGGGCATAGAAAACCGCGGCACATCCATTAAAGACTATGTTGACGGTGAAGGTAACAGCGGCAATTACCAGGCTTTACTCAAAGTCTATGGCAAAGAGAACGAACCGTGCCCTGTTTGCGGCTCATTAATTTTACGGAAAAAAATCGGCGGCCGCAGTTCGTTTTACTGTGCTAAATGTCAGAAAGCATAATTTACCGCATAATAACCCAAAAAGAGTGCAGGTCTGGGCCGGACATGTCAGATTGCAGACAAAACAAAAAAGGGGAGGTTAAATGTTTTCCGGAGCGGGGCTTAAATCGTGCCATTGTTCTTCCGGTGACAGGAGGGCATATTATTCTGGAGCGGGGACTTAAATCGTCCTCCGGCCCGCGATCCACGCAGTGGAAGCGGCTGCCGGAGGAGATTTCGTCCGTGAGCGGAAGAATAATATGCCCTCCGTTTTTTTGATTTCGCCCGAAGCGGAGGAATCATTTAACCTCCCTAAATCTTAAAATTTTAATCTTTGTAGACAGCTTGGCAGGTCCGGGCCCGGACCCGGACCTGCACTCTTTTTTTCCCCCTTTCATATATTGCAGTGTGGTGTGGTAATGATTTAAGGGGGAGGGGGAAAGACCGGCGTGGAATGGGTATCAGTCCTGCTTTTTGCCCTGGCTTTGAGTCTTGACGGGTTTGCGGTCGGCGTATCTTACGGTATACGCAAAATAAAAATACCTGTACTGTCTCTTTGCATAATAAGTCTGACTTCGGTCTGTGCTATAAGTGTTTCCATGTTGGGGGGCCAGGCAATAACAAAAATTGTGTCCCTGAAAGTGGCTGAAACTGTGGGTGCAGCTATTTTAATTTCTGTTGGCGGCTGGATAATTTACCAGACCAGGTTGCGGGCCCGACAGTCCGGCCAACACGGCGAGGCCGATGAAAGAAACGGGGAAAAAACTGAGTTGCTGAAGATTCAGTTACGGCCCCTGGGTTTAGTAATACAGATTATCAGAGAACCTGTCCGGGCGGATATTGATAGGTCGGGGGTCATTTCCTGGAGAGAAGCGTTTTTACTGGGCCTGGCCCTGGCAATGGATGCGCTGGCGGCCGGTTTAGGAGCTGCCATGACCGGCTTTAGGCCCTATACGGCACCCGTTATAGTGGGGGTAACCCAGTTTGTTCTGGTAGGCACAGGGGATTGGATCGGCCGGCGTTATGCCGCCAGGTGGCTTGGCGAAAAGGCTGCAACCGTCCACGGCTGGGTACTGGTTTTGCTCGGAGTGGTGAGAGTAATAAAATTATAGAGTTGGGCGCGCAAGATTACAGGCGCGTTTTTTGTTTGGCCCTTAAGAGACCATTATGGGCAGGAAAAGAATAACTTTGGTAGAACTATATTAAACTATTACGCTGAGGAGGCTAAATTTGAAGCCAACCAGGGGTCACGGAAAAGGCGGAGGTAAAGATGAAGGTTATCGGCCTTACGGGCGGCATTGCTTCAGGGAAAAGCGCTGTCAGTTCAATTTTGCGGCAATTGGGAGCCGAGGTAATCGACGCTGATGTAGTAGCGCGGCAGGTTGTTGCTCCGGGCGAACCGGCCTGGCAGCGAATTGTACAAGCTTTTGGCCCGGAAATACTGAAGGATGATGGCAATATTAACAGGCCTCTTTTAGGGCAGATAATATTTAATGACCCTGTGAAAAGAAAGATATTGAATGAAATAACTCATCCGGAAATAATTAAAAGTATAGCTGCGGAAGCAGAAAAATACAGGGCCCAAAATAAAAAAGGGCAGGTGGTGGTAATTGATGCGCCACTGCTGTTGGAAGTCGGACTCCATAAACTGGTTGACGAAGTCTGGGTTATCTATGTCAGCCCGGAAACGCAGATTGAACGGCTCATGAAACGGAATAATTTTACCAGAGAGCAGGCCCTGGCGCGAATTAACAGCCAAATGCCGCTGGAAGAAAAGCTGAGGTTTGCCGACAGAATAATCAACAATGACGGTAGTTTGGCCAATACCAGAAAACAAATAGAGCAATTAATGAAATCCTTAACTGAATAAGGGATTTTGGAGTGATTTTCTTGCTTATAGATTTAAGAAAAGTTTTGAAAAGGACGAAATGGCTTGGTTTATTGTTGCTTCTTGCCCTGCTTTTGACCAGCAAATGGTTTTGGCGCAAATTATATCCTTTTCCTTACCGGGAAATGATATTCAAATACGCGCAGGAATATGAGGTGGATCCGTATTTGGTAGCAGCCATCATCAGGGAGGAAAGTCATTTCGTCGAGGAGGCGGAATCGTACCGCGGGGCGCGTGGAATCATGCAAATTATGCCCGAGACGGGAAAATGGGCTGCTGAACAGATGAATCTGGAAGGTTTTCAACCTGACGACCTGTACGACCCAAAAATTAACATAAAAATAGGGTGTTGGTATTTAGCCGACCTGAGCAAAGAGTTTGGCAATGACAAAATACTCATGATTGCTGCCTATAATGCAGGGCGGGGTAATGTAAAACAATGGATACAGACCAGACAGTGGAGCGGCCGGCATGAGACTGTGGAAGATATACCGTTTCCGGAAACAAGGGAATACGTGAAACGTGTTTTGAAAGGATATGAAAAATACCGTTGGATATACGGCGAGGGCTAGAAAGAAATATGCTTTAATTTGTGGGTCGCAAAACCCCTGAAAATTTTCAGAAACATTAAATGAATGTAATATGTTTGAAGGAATAAAAGGAAAAATTGGGAAAGTCGTCGAATTTAGACCTAAATAGCCGGGATGAGGTGAAAACCTGTGGTATTTAGGTTCAATTGGAGGCTGTTCTTTTATACTATATTTATATGGACTTCCGTGATTTTTACCGGGTGTTCAACGGCTGCAGATAAGCCCACTCAAGGTTCAGAAAACCCACTGCTCGGAGGCGTACTCAGGGCTCACCTCCCTGCTCCCGTACAATCCCTCGACCCTGCTCACCTCTACGATTCAGCAAGCATTGAAGTAGGCATGCAAGTATTTCGGGGGTTACTTACTCTTGACCCTCAAAATATGGAGATTAGGCCGGCCCATGCTGAACGGTGGGAAATTAAAAACAACGGCCGCTTATATATTTTCTACCTGGCTAAGGGAGCCCGGTTTCATTCGGGGAAGGAAGTAACAGCCGAAGATTTTAAGTATTCTTTTGAACGAATTTTAGATCCCCATACAGCTTCCGAGCTTTCCGGGCTGTTAACGGTGGTCAAGGGAGGACGGGAAAAGCTTGCAGGTAAGACAAAGGAAACAACCGGTATAAGGGTTAGAGGCAAATACGTCCTGGAGATGGAATTGGCCGAGCCCAGCCCCACATTCTTATATGTGTTGGTCCACCCAGGTTTGGCTGTTGTTGACAGGTCTGCAGTGGAGAAAGCGGGAACAGACTTTGGGACTCAGGCGGCTCAAGGATTGCTCGCGGGGACAGGACCGTTCCGGGTAACAGACTGGAATAACAGCCAAATAGAATTAAAGGCCAATTCCGATTATTTTAAGGGCAGGCCATATCTGGACAAAGTAATCTATCGCTTTATCAAAGAAGAAACAACAGCTTTAAATGAATACAGGGCAGGCAACCTGGATCTGGTTGACCGGATACCGCCGGGACAGCTAAAAGCTGTGGCGGGTGAATTTCCGGGGCAGGTCAAGACCACAGACCTGCTGGAAGTTACCATGTATGTGTTTAATGTAAACAAGCCTCCCTTCAATAATAAATATCTAAGAAAAGCCATAAATTATGCAGTTAACCGTGAGGAGATTATAACGGCTCTTGAGGGCCAGGCAGTATATGGAAAGGGGATTGTGCCTAAAGGTATTCCGGGATTTGGGGATGATGTCCGAGGTTATGAATACAACCAGGCGAAAGCCCTGGAAATGCTGGATAAAGCTGGGTATCCGAAAGGGGCAGGGTTGCCTGTTATAGAACTGAAATATAACACGTCAGAGCTCAATCAGCGGGTAGCGGAGATTGTTCAGGCCCACCTTAAGAAAGTTGGCATCAATGTGCGGTTGGTAAACATGGAGCCGGCGGCTTATCTGGAAGATTTGGTGGCAGGGAATTCGCAAATGTTTCGCCTCAGTTGGGTCGCGGATTACCCCGACCCCGAGACATTTCTCTATCCCCTATTTGCCTCTACTGAGGTCGGTAACGCCAATTTCGCTTTTTATAAAAATCCCCGGTTTGACCAAATTCTTCTGGCAGCAAGGGAAACGACAGATGAAAGGAAGCGAACGGAACTATACAAACAAGCGCAGCAGGTGCTGATGGACGACAGTGTGGGAGTAGTGCTTTACTATTCCGCCCAGACCGGTTTGGTAAGCCCCAGGGTGAAAAATTTATATATGTCAAGGCTTAATATAAAACCGTTGGAAAGAGTTTGGTTGGCCAGGTAGTCAGACGATTGGGAGTGTCAAGGGGGGTTCCCGTTGAATTATTTGCTTAAAAACTTTTTGGGGAGTTTTATTACCATAGCCGTTATGGTTATAGTAATGTCTGTACTAACCAATTTTATACCGGGGGACCCGGCCCGCATGGCTTTGGGGAAGCATGTCAACAAGAGCTCCTATCAGTTAATGCGGCAGGAAATGGGATTGGACAAACCCGTTATTAAAAAGGTTGTGGACTATGCCGGCAGCCTTTTACAGGGCGATTGGGGACGTTCCTATGTGTCCCGCAAGCAGGTAAAGGACATCATTGCTGAAGCCTTGCCGGTGACAGCAAAGCTCTTTCTGGTTTCCCTGGTTTTTGCCTTGCTCATAGGCCTGGCAGTCGGAACTTTGTCCGCCTATCATGAAAATGCTTTTATTGACAGGTTGCTTACCGCTCTGTCTGTGGTTGGATTTTCGTTACCCCATTTCTGGCTGGCCCTGTTGCTGCAGGCCTTGTTGGGAGTGACCCTGGGCCTGCTTCCCATATCCGGGGCAGGAGAAGGGCAGTTTTATTTCTATGTACTGCCGGGCCTGGCTGTCGGCATCCCACTGGGCCTGACTTATGGCCGGTTTATCAGGTATTTTCTTTTGGATATTTTAAGCAAACCTTTTATAAAGGCTGTAGAAGGCTGGGGATTACCGGAATTCCGGGTTTTCTGGCAGCATGCAGCGCCTAATATTGTTTATCTGTTGCTGATCCAGGTTGTTACCGATGCGGCCTACTTCTTTACCGGGGCTGTGATAACGGAGACCATTTTCAGCCTGCCTGGCCTGGGTAATCTTTTGGTAGACGCAGTCCTGCACAGGGATTGGCCTGTGATTAACGGCATAACTTTAATCACCGCTTCTATTATCACGGGTCTAAATTTATTTGTAAAACTTATTGGGCCTGTGCTGGATCCCAGGTCAGCGGAAGACCTTTATGAAGGGGGTTTTGGCGCATGAACTTTCCCTGCAGTTCTGCTCGCCGACCTGTTTTGATGGGCGTAGTCCTCTTAATGCCAATAGTGATTCTCATAATTTTGGGCCCACTTTTTTTGCCGAACCCCCTGGAAGTAAACGTGGAAAATGCTCTGCAAAAACCTTCCTTGGAGCATCCCCTCGGTACTGATGTTTTGGGACGGGACAACCTAAGCCGCCTCTGTTACGGAGGCAGGCACAGTTTTTTCATTTCCCTGGCGGCGTTGGCCGGATCATTGCTTTGCGGCGTGGGTATGGGTTTTTTAAGCGGCTGGTTGGAGGGATGGGGACGCGAAATTATCGACCGGATTTTAGAGGTAGTGATGTGTATACCCGGGATAATTCTGGCCTTAATTCTGGTTACGTTTCTGGGTAAAGGTGAAACAAGCATTGTCGTGGCATTGACGGTCGGTGGAACTGTTTACATGGCCAGAATGGTGCGGGGGTTGGTCCGGCTGAATAAAGGGGCCGGTTATATTTTAGCGGCACAGGTTTCAGGGCTACCCAAATGGCGAATTATAGGATTTCACCTTTTGCCTAACATATTGGGGCCCATTTTTGGTTATGCCGTAGTTCTTGCCGGTGTCAATATTATGGCTGAATCGGGTTTCAGTTTTTTGGGGCTGAGTGTGCAGCCGCCTGAACCGAGTTGGGGTTTCATGCTTTACCAATCCAGAAACTATTTGACTACGGCTCCGTGGTTGGCCCTGGCTCCGGGGACGGCAATATTTATTACTGTACTTGGGTTTAACCTCCTTGGCGACGGTCTGCGGGGATGGTTTGATCCAACAAGAAAATGTGGGGCTGGAGTTGGAGGAAGAACAATTGGACAGTGTACTTTTGGACGTCAGGGGGTTAAATATTAGTTTTTCCGGGACCGGCCGTGATGTCAGGGTGGTTAGGGACTTATCTTTGCAACTAAAAAAAGGCGAATGCCTGGGTCTGGTTGGCGAGTCCGGTTGCGGTAAAACTGTTACCGGTCTTGCGGTGGCGGGGGCGTTAAAGTATCCGGGATGTAAAGTGGAGGGAAGTATCAGGTTTTTATCAGACCGTTATAATAAAGCCCCGCATAACATTAAAAGAAAAAGGATTGCCATGGTGTACCAGGAAGGAATGGCAGCGCTTAATCCTGTGCTGACAGTGAAGAAACAAATGACTGAGTTAATCCGGTTTCATTGCAGATTATCTTCAGGAGATGCCCTGGCGAGAGCGCGGCAGTTACTACTGCGGGTCGGTTTTAATGATGTTGATGACATACTCAGGCGATTTCCGGGAGAACTCTCTGGCGGTATGGCGCAAAGGGTTTGTCTGGCCATGGCTTTATGCTGCGAACCGGAGATTTTGATAGCCGATGAACCCACAACTGCGTTGGATACTATAAACAGCGCCATAGTGATGAAAGCATTGGCAGTTTTGAAGAAGGAGATGGACCTGGCGGTAATCCTGATTTCTCATGACCTAGCTGCGGTTGCCCAGAACTGTGACCGGCTGCTGGTTATGTATATGGGCAAAGTGGTTGAGGAAGGGTCGACTTGGGAATTGTTAAGTACTCCGTTGCACCCTTATTCGCGCCGGCTCATTGAAACTTTTTTTGCTCTGGAAGAGGGAAGGCACGATATTGAACCAATTCGTGGCCAGGTCCCCGGTTACCATGAACTGCCCATGGGCTGCGCTTTTTACCCGAGGTGCGAAGAGGCTTCGGAAAATTGCTCAATATATGAACCAGAGCTGCTGAAAATATCGGAAAACCGAAAGGTAGCCTGTCACTTATACTCGGGCAGAAATAAAGGGGCGCTGTGACATGAAGGGTAAAACTCTTTTGGAGTTACGGGGAGTTACCAAGGAATACTGTATAGGCTTAGGTTTCTTGTTTACCAGGCGTGTTACGGCCGTGAAAAACATAAGTTTAGATACCCGGGCCGGAGAAACTTTGGGGTTAATCGGTGGGAGCGGTTCCGGAAAAACAACCATCGGAAAGCTGGCCCTTGGACTGGTTAAACCGTCACAGGGAATGGTGCTGTACAAAGGCAGGAATATAGAAGAATTTAAGGCCGCGGAATTTACGGAGTACCGCAGACAAGTGCAGTGTATATTCCAGGATGTCGCCGGTACTCTTAATCCCCTAATGACCGTTGGCAGCGCTATTAAAGAAGTGCTTTCTTTTCATCATGGCAAAGGTGCGGAGGATATAAAGCAAAAGACAGCCCGGTTATTAAACCTGGCGGGTTTGCGGACCGATGTTTTTTATGCTTATCCCCACGAATTGAGCGGCGGTGAGAAGCAAAGAGTTTGCCTGGCCAGAAGCCTTGCTACTGAGCCTGCATTGCTGGTATGTGACGAACCTCTGGCTTCGCTGGACATTTCGGTGCAAACGCAAATTTTGCAGATTTTTCGCCGGCTGCAAGTTTCTCAGAAGTTATCTTACCTTTTTATATCTCACGATCTCAGAGTGATAAGATATATCAGCCACAGAATAGGGGTTATGTATAAGGGCGAACTGGTAGAGCTTGGCCCTGTCGAAGAAGTGTTCAGCCATCCGGGACATCCCTATACACGGCTTTTAATTTCTGCCATGCCCCGGATTTTTGGGGGTGGAAAACAGGAAGCGGCGCCTGAATCGGAACGTGGTCCGGCGGAAGCATCGGGCAAACAAAAAAGCCATGGTTGCCCTTATTATGACTGGTGCCCTGAACGGGCAGAGATTTGCCGCAGGAACGCTCCTCCTTTGCGGCTGCTGGGTCCAGAACACTGGGTCAAGTGCTATATGTAACGCACAGGGGAATTTTGAATTTAGCGGCGGAGTCTCCTTCGGATTCTTTGAATCAATGCTCAGCATTGATATTGGGAAGATTTTTTCTGCGCAAAACTACCTGTACACCCTTGCAATTAGCACACTGTTCAGTTATAATAATATTGCTGTTACCGAAAGGGCAGCAGCAAAAAAGGCGGTAAGCCTTCCAAACGCGGATGTGGCGGAACTGGCAGACGCGCACGTTTGAGGGGCGTGTGGGCAACCGTATGGGTTCAAGTCCCATCATCCGCACCATAATGAAAGTTAAAACCCTGCTGATAAAAATCAGCAGGGTTTTTGTCTTGTATGAAACATGTGCGGTTGCTGAAAAGTGTGTTGTTTCCGTCGGTCCGACAGGGATTATCACATCGACCGGTGCAACAAGGAGCATCCGAACGTGTTTCCAGTGGAGTTTCCGGCTCTATTCTAATGTACCTTTCAGTAGATGCGGATAGTTTCTTGCACCATGTAAAATGCGGTACACAACAACTTTGTTGTTTATAAAACGGTAGAAGGCGATATAGGGTTCAATGATAATCATCCGAAAGTCGAACTTTTTCAGAGAACTATTGAGCAGTGGCGTTCCGGAATGCGGAAAATTCTCAAGGCGGCGCAGGGCTTGCATGATATTGTCAAGCATGCCGGCTGCCGCCTGTGTATTGTCTACCATGATGTAATCGAATATTTCGTCCAGGTCTGTATATGCGGCAGGAAGCAGTTCTACCTCATACTTTTCCATTGATTTTCTCCCTGAGCCGTTTATGGGCTTCATTCAGCGAGATGGCCGGCTCGCCGGCAAGGCGCTGTTGCTCGGCAAACAGAAGCTTTTCTTTAAGATCAAGCATAGCTTCCCGGCGTTCAAAAGCCTCAATACTCATAACCACAAGATCCCCTTCACCGTTTCTGGTGATGTATATAGGTTCAGCCTTTTCATGGGCAAGTTTGGCGATAGCGTTGTAATCATTACGAAGCGTTGTCGACGATTTTATAATCATTTCGGTCTCCTCCGGTCAAATTATTCTACAATTATTATATGATAATTCTATTAGAATATAAATATATATATTTTTATTTTTTGTGAATAAAAGGTGAAAATTTAGACGGTTTAAATATTTAAAGTTTTTCCTGAATGTTTGCTTTGCGAAAAACAGAAGGGAAAAAACGAAATTTGCCGAATGAATAATTTGGATCTGGATTGTTGCCGGACCAAGGATTATGGGAGGGAAAGCGAAATGAGAAAATGGATTTTATCAGTAATAATTTTTTTGGTATTAACCATTGCAGTCGGTCAGGCTTTTTATAATGTGCCTCGGGCGGATGCAACCGCGAATGTCTGGAGTAGTTCGCAGACAGTTACAATAGGCAAAAAGAATTTTTCAGTTAAGGCTGTGTATATAAACCTTAAAAGTCCCTGGATCAGAATAAAGCCGGCTCTCGGCGGAGGCTATGTCGGCGGAACCGAGGAACTGTCCGCACTGGCCAGACGCCATGGTGCGTTGGCGGCGATTAACGGAACATTTTTTAACGCATATTCTGATATGCAGCCGCAGGGTAACATTCAGATTGACGGCAGCTTTCTTCACCTTTCAAATGTTGGTTCCACTGTTGGGTTCGGAGAAAATAACGAAGTGCGGTTTGCGCCGCTCAGAACTTATATTACAGGCACTACGGACAATAACGATGACTTTCTGCATAACTGGTATGCCTGGGGTATAAATCACGTATTGACAGATCCTTCCGCCATTGAGATTTTTACTCCCCGAAAAGGAAAAACAACCGGGATGAAAACCGGTACGTCGGTGGTGGTGAAAAACGGGGTCGTCGATTCCGTTGTCACCGGCGAGGCGCCAATCCCTTCTAACGGCTACGTCATAAACTTTGGTTCAAACCCGAATGTCAGCAGGTATGTGGAGCGGTTTACACCGGGAACCCCGGTTAATTACAGTCTTTCCTTCAGGGACCTGGCAGGGAATGCCGTTGACTGGAGCCGGATAAAACATTCAGTGGGCGCCGGTCCCATCCTTTTGTCTGCTGGCAGGGTTGTGGTCAACCCCAGAGCAGAGGGTTTTACGGATCCCAAAATCCTCACCAACAGCGGGGCACGGAGTGCGATCGGAAAGACGGCCGGCAATGTTCTTATGCTTGTTACCGTAAATCGGGCGACGGTCGGGGAACTGGCCCAGGTTATGCAGAAACTCGGTGCGGTGGAGGCTATGAACCTGGACGGCGGGGCATCGAGTGGGCTTTATTTTAAGGGATCGTATCTGACCAAACCGGGCAGAAAAATAAGTAACGCGATACTGATTTTTGAGCAGCAGCCGGAAATAAAAGTCATTATAAGTGGACAAACAAGGTCATTCCCTGTTAAACCTTACATAGCAGGCGGAAGGACGCTCGTTCCGCTACGGGGTGTTTTTGAATCCCTTGGCGCCAGCGTGGAATGGGATGCCGGAACAAGGACTGTAACAGCGAGAAAAGGCGATATAACTGTAAAGTTAAAGATAGGGAATAAAGCCGCTGCTATTAATGAGAAAACAGTGACCATCGACCAGGCACCGGTCATTAAAAATGGATACACTTTTGTACCTTTGAGGTTTGTGTCCGAAGCACTGGGGGCCACCGTTAACTGGGACCCGGTGGGGTACAAAGTAATAATTACCCAGTAAAGTTTTGAAATACTCGCCGGGCTTCCTGCCATTCAAGAAAGGAAGGAGAATAATGGAGTGTATCGAGATCACTTTGGCGGATTGCCAAAATAGATTCACCTGTAGCGCTGCTATTGCAAAGGCTGAAAAAATATTTGGAAATAAGTTGAAAAACGGTCGGGCCGTTTATTGTGCCATCTGCGATAGGCTGATTAGAAAAGAATTTCGTTCGGCTGTGCGAAGTTTTTATCACTCAAAAACATTACTGGTACCAGTGGAAGAAAAAGTTAAATTATAACCGGCATTAAAATAACGGTAATATTACCGTTTTTTTTGTCTTTTTATGTTTGAGTATGGTAATAATAGGAACGAAAGTAACTAAGACATAATTTCCCAAAGATTAACAAAAGCCGGGAGGTGATATGGTGAATTTGGCGGTGGGAGAAAAAGTAGTGGAAGTTATAATTGCCAGTAAAGCTTTTGGCGAAATTAATCCAGGTCCCTTGGGGTTGGAACAGTTAGAACTGGCTGTCAAGAAAACCCGCCAGGGCAGAATGGAAGCCGAGATGAAAGTGGCCTACAATAATGGCGTATCAATTTACCACTTTCCGGACTTAAATGAAGATTCCTTGCGGCGGGCCAGGTTAGCTTTTTTAACCTTTGCCCGGGCGACTAACCAGCCCGGGGTATTCCGGGAATATAACTTCAGAGACTGCCGGGATGAAGAGGAAATGAGGTATAGGCTGTTGCTTATTCCTGAGTATAGAGCTGTTTCATCTGTACCGGGCAGCAAAGTAATATCTTTTCAGGAAATAAAAAAAATATTGCAATGCCCAGTGTGCAAGGGGGAAATTCACGCTGAGAAATGTGCGGAATGCGGAACTGAACTCTATAGGGAGAAAGGCCTGAGGTACTACAAAAGTGAAAGAGCCGCATACTATCCGATCGGAAAAGACGGACGGCCGGATACTGAAATTTTTCTTTGTAAGGTGGATTATATAAATACGGTGAGCGGTTACCTGTACACTCATTTTACTTACATCCGGGAATTACCTATTTACCTCGGCGCCGTATATATTTTAACTCCCCCCGTAAAACCGGTAGAGTGCAACGTTGTACTGAACAAACCATGGCAGGTCAAGGTGAGGGAGGACATTTTTACAACCCGTTATAAATGCCGACCGTTCAGTTTCAACGACCTCGAGATACTACATGACAATGGCGCACAACTATTCCAGGGTACAGGAACTGAACCCTGTTTTGTTATCTCGTTCAGAGCTAAGGATTATACCTGCCTCGAGGAAATCGGTTCGCACGTGAACAACTTGTTAAGTATTTATAACAGTTACATTGATCAATACCCTACAACGGTTTAAAAACCCGTCAATAAATAAGGCGGGGTTTTTCTTTCTAAACGAAAAATGAGTTGAACACACTGATTATTGTGTCAAATTGTATTTCATTGGAACACAGTTCCATAACGGAACATCTACATTAGGTTGTTTCAGTGTACTGCAATAACACACCTAATTTATTTGCTAGGGAAATTTTTGAAAAAATATGTTGCTGAAATGTTCCGCGGTGGAACAGTCTGAAGCCCTGTTTTACCCGCAGCCGATAAATTGTCCTTAAAACAAGTATCTCCCAATCGTTCTACAGCCCCAAACTTAGAGGGTAAAGGGTTTTTTTATGAAAAAGCAAATTTCTGGCACGATAATTGCAAGATATAAAAGGCAGAGAGGAGAGGAAATCATGAATACAATCAACGGCCTGGACCGTGATAGTTTGAACTTTAACTTAGGAGGACTGCACCAAAAAATTCTTCAATGGGGGGCCAGCCTTGCAGGGTACGGGGACGTAAGGCCGGGTTTAGCCAAAGAATTCAAACATATTCCAACTGCCATTTCGTTAGCGATTAGACATCCGCCGGCTGAAAGCAGCATTATCAGACAAAACGGAGTAACAGCATACACCAACCAGTTTCCCGAAGTGGACAATAAATTGATAGTCATTCAGAAGAAGATTGTAACTTATTTGCGTATGCAAGGGTGGCGTGCTCTAGCCATTCCGCCTGACACTGCTCAGGAAGACCTACGTTTCATTGCCAGGTTATTTCCCCTGTTCCAACATAAAACAGCTGCCACCTGTGCCGGACTTGGCTGGATTGGAAAAAGCGGCCTCCTGATAAACAGTCGTTACGGCCCCAGGCTAAGCTGGGCGACAGTTTTAACAGATGCTCTATTACCGGTATCTGAACAACCTTATTTAAAAGGTAATTGTGGTTCATGCCGTAAGTGCGTGGATATTTGTCCCAGTGGAGCGATCAAAGATGAAGAATGGACCCGGCAGTCAACAACTCAGGTAAAAATTGATGTATCACGGTGTGCCCGGCAATTGGAAAAAAACTATCAAGCTTTGGGCCGGTATATTTGCGGTCTTTGTATTCTGGCCTGTCCTCTCGGTAAAAGGGGTGACTGAAGAATCGTCAGTCCCCAAAACAAAGGAGGGATAAATTTATGGAAATGACGAGCCGTGAAAGATTCATGGCAGCCCTGAACGGTCAGCCTGTAGACAGGCTTCCGGTAATCAGTGTTTGTCAGCATGCTACTTATGACCAGATGGAACAGTTGAATAGCTACTGGCCTGATGCCATGTACAATGCAGAACTGATGGCCAGATTGGCCGGCGGCGCTTACAACATTCTGGGGTTCGATGCTGTTCGGGTTCCTTTCTGCCAGACTCACGAGGCTGAGGCACTGGGAGCAATTCTGAAGGAGGGTGGAAGAGAGGGATTGCCGAGTGTCAAAACACATCCCTACAACATAGGTGATCCCGTAGATTTCCCGGAAGATTTCCTGAGCAGGGGCAGGATCCCTCACCTTCTGGAGGCGATCAGGCTGCTGAAAAGCCAGTTAGGCGACAAAGTGATAGTGATGGGGGGGATCATCGGGCCATTCAGTATTGCCGGACAAATTCTTGATATTACCCAGATGCTGAAAATAGCTTACAGAAAACCTCAGGAACTTGTTTCTTACATTGAGATCGGTGAAAAGGCTGGTACCATGCTGGCACAGGCAATGATAGACGCTGGTGCCGATGTTATTGCCATCGAGGATATGATGTGTTCACTGGATATGATTACCCCCAAGATCTACAGAGAACTGGCAGCCCCCTACCAGAAAAAACAGATAGAAGCACTTAGTGTGCCTACAATTCTTCACATTTGCGGTAAACTGGACAACATTATAATAGATATTGCCAGAACCGGTTGCTCGGCCATAAGCGTGGAACCGGTTGTGGATGTACCTGCTGCACTGGCAAAATTCCGAGCAGAAGGTATAACCACTCCGTTAATAGGAGCAATTGACCCTGTAAATACGCTGTACCATGGCAATGTGGAAAAGTGCAGAGAAGAAACCAGGGCCTGTATGGCCAAGGGATTTTCCATGATTTCACCTGGGTGTGCGGTACCGCCGGCTACCAGAATCGAAGTGTTAAAGGCAATTGTGGAAACGGTTCAGGAAGCAAAAAATTAGAAAACGAACGGAGGGATTCAAATGGAGTGCAATGTAATTTTTCAACCTTCCGGTCGCCGGGGTAAGATTGCGGAAGGGAAAACTCTGCTGCAAGCTTCCCATGAACTTGGCGTAGATATTGAAGCTCCCTGTGGCGCACACAAAGTTTGTGGTAAATGCAAAGTGAAAATTGAAACGGGCTTCTTTGAGAAGTTCGGCATTGATTCCCAGATGAGCCACCTTTCACCGGTGACGGAAGAAGAAAAGAAGCTTTTGCAGGAGAAGGAAATAGCCGAAAACTACCGTTTAGCCTGCGCAGCGGAAATCCATGGAGATGTCCTGGTTTTCGTGCCCGAGGAGAGCCGCAAGGCTGACCAGGTGGTTCTGGAAACCGGAAAAGACCGCAGTTTTAAGTTGGACCCCGCAGTAAAGACCTATTATGTTGAAATGCCTGCCGCCACATTGGAAGACCATCGTGATGACCTGAGGAGACTGCAGGATGCTTTGCGGGATCAGTTCGGGCTTGATAACCTTTCCATTGATTACTTTGTTTTGAAAGAGCTACCTAACATAATCCGTGAAGGTGACTGGAAGGTATCGGCATCAGTGCTCTATGACCGGGAAATTATCGATGTCAGGCCAGGTTTTGTTCGGCAGTGGTACGGTATAGGCATCGATGTCGGCACCACCACGGTAGCAGCTTATCTGTGTGACCTGGGCAGCGGGAAAATGCTGGCCAAGGATGGGATGATGAATCCGCAGGTTCGTTACGGTGAGGATGTTCTGTCGCGTATCACTTACGCCATGATGAATGAAGACGGGCGCCGGAAACTGCACGATGCCATAATTGAGGGCATTAACACCCTGGTTGAGCGCATGACGGAAAAGGCGGGCATTAAACCGACCGATGTGCTGGAGATAGTCCTGGTATTCAATACAGCAATGCACCATTGCTTGCTTGAACTGGAACCCAAGTACATGGGGAGGGCTCCCTTTGCCCCGGCCATATCGGCACCCTTTGACGTAAAAGCCAGGGACCTGGGTATTCACATCAGCAGAGCCGCTAATATTCATGTACTACCGATAGAGGCCGGATTTGTGGGACCAGACAATGTATCTGTTCTTATCGCTGAGGAACCTTACAAACAGGATGAAGAAGTTCGCCTGATAATTGACATCGGTACCAACGGGGAAATAGACCTGGGCAACAAAAACAAGCTTCTCTCTACTTCCTGTGCTACCGGTCCTGCCCTGGAAGGAGCGCAGATCAAGTTCGGCATGCGGGCGGCACCGGGAGCAATTGAGGGCATCAAAATAGATCCTGAGACTCTGGAATGCACTTACAAGGTAATCGGCGATGAAAAATGGCACGGCCGGGGAAGCAAGGGTGGAGCAAAAGGTATCTGCGGCTCAGGTATCATCGATATGGTTGCGGAAGTATTTAAGGCCGGAATTATCGATAAGACGGGCCGGATCAACAAGAAATTGGAAACTGACCGGCTGCGGTTTGATGAAAACGGTAAGCCGGAATATATCCTGGTATTTGCTGAAGACAGCGCCATTGGCAAGGATATTACGGTAACCCAGGGTGACATCAGAGCAGTACAACTGGCCAAGGCTGCTCTTTATGTAGGCGCCAAGATGCTTATGCGGCATCTGGGTGTGAATAAGGTAGACAGGGTAACCCTTGCCGGAGCCTTTGGAAGCTATATTAATAAGGAATCGGCCATGGTAATCGGGATGTTCCCTGATTGCGACCTGGAAAAGGTGCAGGCTGTGGGAAATGCCGCCGGTGACGGAGCACAGGCTGCTCTGCTGGATAAAGGCAAGCGTATTGAGGCCCGTGATGTTGCTGCTAGTGTTGAGTTTATTGAAACGGCTGTAGAACCTGACTTCCAGCAAAGATTTGCCGAGGCTATGGCGTTCCCGCACAGTGTCGACAAATTCCCCAGTATTCAACATATACTGGACAAAATACCCGACAGAAAGAAAAAGGCTGTTTAACATTTTCATGAAAGAAGGTGGAACAGATGTATTCCTTCAGCAAACCTCAAAAGGTCTGCAAAATCGGTGATATTCTGGTAGGGGGTCAGCCCGGGGATAATCCGCCTCTCCTTATCTCTTCCATGTTCCATAATGGGGACAGGATTCTGGAAAGTCGGAAAGAACGTAAGTTTGACAGGGCCAAGGCCACGGAGTATGTAAAAAGACAGGAAGAATTGTCAGAACAGACCGGGATTCCGGTTCTGGTAGCCATGGTGGCGACCTCAGTGGATGAGATGAAAACCTACATAGATTTTTTCACTTCTATCAGTGATAAGCCTTTTGGTATAGACATGTGGGTGCAGGAACCAAGGCTTCAGGCCATGCAGTATGTAACTGAACAGGGACTGGCAGACCGGGTTTTGTATAACAGCATCACTCCCTGGGACAAGGACATCCCCGGCCAGGTACAGCGGCTTAAGGAAATGGGCTGCAAGCACATAGTGGTGCAGGTTTTTGACCAGGAAGACCAGACACCCAGGGGCAGACTGGCGTCCTTCAACAAAATGATGGATGTTATCGGCCAGGATACCTTTGAATCGGTACTTGTGGACACATCCGTTATGAATTTACCGGCCATGTCCTTTTCCGGAATAGCCTGCAGGCTGATCAAGGAAGATTCCGGCTGGCCCGCCGGGGTTGCTGCATCCAACGGCACATATATGTGGAAAGAGGCGCGGGAAATGTGGGGCCCAGAAGGGTTTGCCGCAATGAACACTGCCGGACAGGCAGCATCGGTGCTGCTGTGGAGTGATTTCTTTTTCTCCGGGCCTATAGTGAATATTCCAAAACTCATACCTGCTACCGTTTCCACAACTTTGCTGCTGTCCACGCTGGTTTATGAAAATGCGGGCAAACTGCCGAGTAACCCGAATCATCCCCTGTACAAGTTCTTTAATGATTTTGCCCAGAAACTAAATCAGCAATAAGATGGCCCGGTCAAAATAACTGCAAATTGAAAAACAAATATTTCAAAGGAGGATGTAAAATGAGTGGTTTAACTCCCCGGGAACGGGTGTTGCGCCTTTTCGAAGGTAAGGAAGTTGACCGTCCGGCCTGTTACAGCGGCATGGGCAATGTAACTACGGCAGGCCTGGAACAGTTCGGCTACAAACTTGCTGAAACCCACGGAGATGCCGGGAAAATGGCTAATGCCGCTGCCAGTTCGTATAAACTGTTTGGATATGAATGTGCGGTTGTTCCCTTTGACCTGTGCGTTGAGGCTGAAGCCCTGGGCTGTGTGATGAATCCCTATGAAGAAGTGGATATGCTCCTTTACCCGACCATAAAGGAAAAAATTATCCACGAGGAAGCCGACATGACTACTTTCGAAATTCCAGACAACCTGACTGAGCGTGGTCGAATTCCCGTGGTGGCGGAAGCAATCAAAATGTTGAAGACCGATATTGGTAAAGAAGTGCCTATCGGTACTTACCTGTTAGGTCCCTTTACTTTGGCCGGACAACTGATGGATTTAAATGAACTCTTCAAACTGTCATTCAAAAAACAGAAGCTGGTTGCGGAGATGCTGGACCGGCTGGCAGATGTCATAATAAAAATTATTCCTTACTACGAAGCTGCCGGCGCTGATTACATCTGTATCCGTGAAATGGGCGCCACCACAGACATTTTAAGTCCCAGGGTCTTCAAGAGCCTGATCCAGCCGCCGTTAATCAAGATTGCTCAGAACATCAATGTACCCAAGATACTTCATATCTGTGGAAGTACGAATTCGGTTATCACAGTAATGCAGGAGAGCGGATATGATGCGCTCAGCATTGAGCAGAAAAACGACATGGTCAAAACCAGGGCTGACATAGGAAAAGAGCCGCTGGTCTTCGGTGCGCTGGATGCATACAACGTTCTGGTCAATGGTACGCCCGAAGATGTGCGCAATGCTACTGTGAAATGCCTGGAGGACGGCGTGGACGCTGTCTGGCCGGGATGTGATATCTGGCCTACGGCTCCGGTACAGAACCTCAAAACCATGGTGGATACGGTGAAGGAATTGGGAGCCCAAAAATGGCAGAGAAAAGCTGTCGGCTAAAAATTTACTAAAACTCCACCTAATTCGAGAACTCTGTTGATAAAGGAGGTATCTCTGTTTGGCCAAATTATAACCAGGATTGAGGAGATATTTCCCGCTCCTGCGGCAAAGTAAAGTGGATAGATTTGTTAGAAAGAAACCACTTGGGAAGTTAAATGAAAAGGGAGGAAAGAGTTATGAGTAAAGAACAGGAGATTCTGGAACGTCTGAAAAAAGGTGTGGTGGAATATGATGAGGAGGCCGTGATTGAGGCTGCCAACGAAGCCCTGGCCATCGGTATGGATGCTGAAAAAGCAATTTTTGACGGCCTGGTCTGTGGGATAGAGGAAGTCGGACGCCTGTATGAACTGGAGGAAATATTCGTTCCGGAAATGTTGCTGGCCGCTGATGCCATGTATGCAGGGTTAAACATATTAAAGCCCCACATGAAAAAAAGGGACGCGGGGATCAAGGGGCAGGTTGTCATGGGTGTAGTTCAGGGCGATGTGCATGACATCGGTAAGAACATTGTCAAAATGATGTTTGATGTTGCCGGATTTGAAGTACATGACCTGGGCAGGGACGTTCCGCTTGAGAAATTTGTGGAGGAGCAATTGAAGACAGATTCTGACCTGGTTTGCCTGTCAGCCATGATGACCACTACAATGGTGGGGATGAAGGATATCATTGCCAAGATCAAGGAGAAAAACCCCAAAGTTAAAATTATGATCGGCGGTGCGCCCGTAAACGAAGAACTGGCGGAAAAATGGGGCGCAGACGGTTATGCCAAGGATGCCAACAATGCATTGAAGGATGCAATAAACATGGTCAGTTCTTTGCGCGAACTGCAAAAAGGCTGATGATTTTGGAATTCTGTGGCCCCGGGAAATTATCAAATATCCCGGGGTTTTCTGCAACATAACCCTTTTTAACTCTGAAAAATTGCTCTATGCAGCAGACATGTGGACATATATATTTAAAATAATTCAACTTGGGAAGGAGATTAGTCAAAATGGGAACCGTAACCCCACAGGAAGTCTGGGACCGCCTGAAAAACGGGGTCATAAATTTCGATGAGGAAATGGTTGTGGAAGCGGCCAAAGATGTAATTTTGTACCGGATGGATGTTTATGACGCAATTATGAATGGATTGGTATGCGGAATAGAGAAAGTAGGTGAGCTTTATGAACGGGGTGAATATTTTGTTCCCGAAATGATGATGTGCACCGATGCCCTGTATTCAGGTCTCAATATTTTAAGACCCCACCTGAAAAGAGAACAAACCGGGATAAGGGGCCAGATTATTATCGGGGTGGTGCAGGGTGATATTCATGACATCGGAAAAAATATTATAAAAATGATGTTTGATGCTGTTGGTTTTGAGGTGCATGACCTGGGACGGGACGTTCCGCTGGAACGGTTTATTAACGAGCAACTGCGGACAGATGCCGAGATAGTATGTCTTTCTGCTATGATGACCAATGTGATGCCATGTATGAATGAAATCATAAAGAAAATTAAAGAAAAAAATCCTTCGGTAAAAATAATGGTTGGCGGTGCTCCGCTAAATGAACATATAGCCCGCCGGTGGGGGGCCGACGGCTTTGCCAGGGAGGCCAACGATGCTATCAAATGTGCCATCAGAATGGTTTCGTCTTTGAGGAAACTGGGACTTGGCCCGGGCGGTGGAGAACCAGAAGAAATAAAATATCGAAAAATAGCGCAAAAATTCGAATAATTATATACAAAATGAAAAGGTTATTCAGCCTTATTATAGAATAGAAATTAATACTACCCTTGCAAAGAGGTGGGAGCATTGTGGACCGTAAATCGCAAACTCACCAGGGTTTATCGGTCCTGGGAAAAGTTTATTTCCAATTATGAAATAGAACCTTATGTTATCAGACCGCTGATAGCAAATTCCTGGCATCGCTGCCTCAGGATGAAGGTAGATCCAATGTCTCCCCTGGACCACATTAATCTTTTGAGTCCGTCTCAGATAAACAAACACATTGAACGGCGAAAAACACTGATTGGTGCAGCCATGCCCTTTATGAGCCACCTGTATAATTTTGTCAAAGGTTCCGAAACTCTGGTCTGCCTTGCGGACGACAACGGCATCATTCTGGATGTACTGCGTGATCCGGTAATTCACTACCAGACAAAACACATTTGCACCGAGGTAGGTTCTGACTGGAGTGAGTCCATCTGCGGGACCAACAGTATCGGCACTTGCCTTTTTGAAAAAAAACCGGTCCAGATAACGGCCACTGAACATTATTGTAAAGTATTACACGGGCTGACCGGTTCTGCGGCTCCGATTTTCAGTCCCGAGGGTGAGCTTTTGGGAGTGCTTTCCATTATAGGGCTTTGTAATAATGTCCATGCTCACACTCTGGGGATGGTGGTAGCAGCCGTCAAGGCCATAGAAAACCAACTGGTCAGTCAGAAAAAATCCTATGAGCTCTTGCTGGCCTACAAAAAGGTAACTGCAGTTATTGAAACAATGGATGAGGGACTGATTGCCATTGAGGCCAACCGGAAAATAACCCAGTTGAATTCAGAAGGTGCCAAGATATTGCAGGTAAACCGGGAAGATTGCATCGGCAGGTCTGCTCTTGATGTCTTCGGTCAGAGTTTTCCACTACTGGAAGCTCTGCAAAATGAAGTGGAGTTTACAGATAAGGAGTTTTATATCGAAACACCGGCCGGTGGTACGCGATTTACGTCAACTGTGAAGATGATTCGTGATGAAACAGGCCAGGTAACAGGGATGATGGCCACTTTACGGGAGATGCAAAGCGTACACAAGCTTGTTAACAAAATGGTGGGAGCTCAGGCCACCTTTACTTTTGACGATATTATCGGCAATGACCCTCAATTGCATACTCTTATACAGCGAGCGAAAAGAGTCGCCCGGAGCAGTTCAACTATTCTGTTACAGGGAGCCAGCGGTACAGGCAAGGAAATGTTTGCCCAGGCAATACATAATGCCAGCGGGCGCCGTGGAGGTCCTTTCATCGTAATTAACTGCGGTGCCATTCCCAGGGAGCTGGTGGAAAGTGAATTATTCGGGTATGAAGAAGGAGCATTCACAGGTGCCAAGAAAGGAGGCCGGCCCGGTAAGTTCGAACTGGCCTCCGGAGGTACTATTTTCCTGGATGAAATAGGAGATATGCCCCTGGATATCCAGGCCAGTCTGCTGCGAGTTTTGCAGGAACGGCAGGTTACCCGGATCGGCGGGCAGAAATCCATTCCCGTAAACACCCGTGTTATCGCCGCTACCAACAAAAACTTGGCCGAAGAAGTGGAAAAAGGTAATTTCAGGCTTGACCTGTATTACAGATTAAACGTAATTAACCTCGTTATTCCCAGTTTGCGGGACCGCCCCAGAGACATTCCCTATCTGGCTCAGTATTTCGTCAATAAAATCAGCCGCCGACTGGGCATAACTCCCCCTATTATCGCCCCTGATTTCTATGAGTGCCTTTCCAGGTACGACTGGCCCGGCAATGTGCGGGAACTGGAAAACGTTATCGAACAGGCGCTTAACATTGTAGAAACCGATATCCTTATACCTGAACATCTTCCTGCCAGAATATATTCCCCTCAAAACAACCGACAGATAAACCCCCAACAAAAAATAAATCTGAAAAGCGCTGAGGCCGAAATAATCAGAGATGCCCTTGATAAGTGCCGGTGGAACATTTCCAGGGCGGCATCAACCCTGGGGATTGGAAGAAACACACTCTACAGGAAAATTAAACGATATAATTTATGCAGCAAAAGGCAAAAGGGGTGATCAAGGAGGTATGTAACCGTGGACATCAAAGACTACTCAAATATTTTCACCCGTTATGACCTGGTGACGGAAAGTCCATATTATTCCATCAGGAAAGCAGCCAATGAGAACAGGCTGATTCATAAGGTTGTAGAAGCCGTTATTCTGGGTGAAACTGATAGGGTGCCGCATGCCGTAAAAGCGGCCCTGGCTGAGCATGATCCGGTTGACATCATCTATAACGGGCTTGTTGCCGCTATGCGAGAGGTGAGTTTGCTGTGGGATGAAGGCATTTATTATCTTCCCCAGACTTTATTGGCGTCTGATGCCATGCTGCTGGGACTGAAAATGTGTGAAAATGAGCTGGGTCATCCTGTTCGAAAAAGAGGTTTGGCCGTTACCCACACTGCTGAGGGAGATATTCACGACTTGGGACAGAAGATTGTTAATACTCTGTTAAGGGCCAGCGGTTTTGAAGTGGTCGACCTGGGTAAGGATGTACCTGTTGAAGAAGTTATCAAGGCCGTAAGGAAATACAGACCCGATATTTTGTGCGGAACGGCCCATTTGAGCACTACTATGAGCGCCTTTGAAAGAATATCGGCCCGTATGCAGGAAGAGCGGTTAGTGGTTCCTTTTGTCTGCGGTGGGGGAGGCGGGGTTACTTTATCTTTTATTACCGGTTTTTTGTTTGGGATTTACGGCAAAGACGCGTCTCTGGCGCCCAAAATAGCGGAAGATGCCTGCCGGGGTATGGGCTGGGAGGCAATAAGGCGTAAATACAACGGGTGATGCGGATTACTGCCGTATCACCTTTTTTTATTAGATAACCGAAAGTGGTACACTGTACCAAACCGGAACAGAACAGAAAAACAGGCCATGACTTGTACGAGCAAACAGCCTGGTTCAGATTTCACCCGGAGAGTTTAAAAAAGCGTTCAGAATTGGAACACTTCAACCCGTTACTCCGACCGGGTAACTGCCTCCGGCGGAAAACGAACTGGTGTTTAAGCCGCACTGTCGTCTGAATCTCCGCGTTTTTCTAGAGGAACAGGTCTCTGTAAGAAAAAAACAACCTTTTACTCTCTCTCTCCCGTTTCTGGCATGATTATTGCTACTAAAATTGAGGCAAATACCGGTGTTTGGAGAAGTCGGCTACCGGTTTGTTCTGCCAGGGGGAGGGGGGATGTAAACTCATTTTGCCTGTACAAACCTGCTTTTCAACCGGAATTATTTTAAGAAAAGAAGGAGGTCAGACTAATGCCGAAATTCGACAAAATGGCTTATGCAAGCGCGGATGAAATGATTTTCGGAACAGCCAAAAACCCTGTTAAGTATGGACGTGATTTTACAGTGGGTGGGGGTTATGTTTTTCCTGAGCTGGTGCCTCATCCAAGACCGGGGACTGAAACCACAAAGAAAACCCTGGTTAAAGAATATGAAAAAATGGTAACAGATGTACTGGGTCGTTGTGTTGCTATCGGTATTCCTGGAATTCAGATTGAGCTGGAACACGTTTATCAGATGACCAAAAACCCGGACTGGGGCGGTGAAATTGCTGCCGCTACCAAGCATCTACAGGAGGAATATCATCGCAAATATGGCCTGAAGAGCGCCATCAGGGCAACTATTGCAGATTACCGCAAGCCTGATGAAGAGGATATCAGAAACTGCGTTGCTCTGGAAAACCAGTTAAAAACCTTCGAAACAAGTGCTGCCGGAGGAGCAGACAATCTGTCCATTGAGTCTGTCGGTGGCAAGGAGATTTCTGACTATACCATTGTCAGGCAGGATATTCGCGGTACATTGTTCGGTATAGGAGTTCTGGGCAGCCGTGACATGGAATTTATGTGGAAAAAAATAGTGGAGATCGCTGATAAATACGGTGTTACACCCGGCGGTGACACGGACTGTGCACAGGCAAACGTAGCCATGTTTATGGCCGGCGGATATCAGGACCGGTCTGTACCGCATACTTTTGCTGCTCTTACCAGGGCTATTTCCGCTGCCCGCAGTCTTGTTGCCTATGAGCAGGGTGCAAAGGGCCCTTCCAAGGACTGCGGTTATGAAGATGTAATTATCAAGGCTATTACCGGTGTGCCGATTGCCATGGAAGGCAAAGCCAGTGCCTGTGCGCACAGTGACCTGGTCGGAAACCTGATTGCTGCCTGCTGTGACCTGTGGAGTAATGAGGCTGTTGAATATCATGATATGTTCGGTGGAACAACTGTTGCCGTATTTACCGAAATACTCGGATATGATGTGGCGCTGATGAATACGGCCATTGAGATGGGGCAGGCCAAAATCCTGAGGGATATGATGGTTGAATCGGATAAATACCGTGATACCCACGGATTCATTCTGTGTCCGCAGAATGCTTATGAAATCGGCAAGGCCATTGTGGAAAACAACACGTCATATTATGCCAGGGCACGCGCGGCGGCAATTAAGGCCGGTGAACTGATGCTGAAGGACAGCAAACTGCAGATGTCAGCCTTCGAGAAAGAGTCGCTTGAATCCGCTATGCGTACACTGGAAAGTCTGCCTGAGAAAGAAGAAGACTTCATCAGTGAATGTGCTGATATCTACAAGAAACTGATTCCCGGCTTTTCACTGGCAAACTATGGATTGTAAAAACAATTTGTCGCTATAATTTGATGAGCATGTGAGAGCCGCCTAAATAATAATAAGGAGGGACAAAGATGGCAACAGTCGCCAATTATTCAAATATTTTTGTTAGGTATGACCTGGTTGGCACTGGGGATGCAAAAGGGGCAAAACTCAGCAGTAAGGACGCCGCGCTCCAGAAAGTGATACAGTGTGTACTGGAAGGTGACAGTGACAATATTGTGGATGCAGTAAATGAAGCGCTTGCAACCAAAGATCCCATGGTTGTTATCAATGAAGGTCTGATCAAGGGCATGAACGAGGTCAGTAGGTTATGGGACGAAGGTGAGTATTATCTGCCTCAGGCCATTGTTGCTTCTGATGCCATGTTGATCGGGCTGGAAATATGTGAAAAGAAACTGGGTAAATCGGTGGAAAAGAAAGGTACTGTTGTTACCCACACCGCTGAGGGCGACATCCATGACCTGGGCCAGAAAATTGTCAATGCTCTGCTGCGGGCCAATGGGTTTGAGGTTGTTGACCTGGGTAAAGACGTGCCGGTCGATGAAGTTATTACCGCCGTTAAGAAATACAATCCCGTTATGGTAACCGGTACCGCTCTGATGACAACTACCATGACGGCCTTTGAAAAGATTTCCAAACGGCTTGTCAAGGAAGGCTACAAAATTCCGTTTGTCTGCGGCGGCGGTGCCGTATCCAATGAATATGTCCAGGGTTATGAGCTGGGGGTTTATGGAAAAGATGCGTCCCAGGCGCCGGGGATGGCCAGCGATGCAGTTAACGGTATGGACTGGATGCAGATAAGAGAAAAATGGAATAGCTAAATGTTATCCATCGCCCGGGACCGCTTTGTCGGGCCCGGGCAAATTTCCCCCGAAGGCAGGTATGTTATGAAGGTAGATTTGATAAACGGATTCCTTGGTGCAGGAAAAACGACGTTTCTGATCAATCTGCTTGAAACGAAAAATCCTTCTGAAAAGGTGGCAGTACTGGTCAATGAATTTGGTACCGTCGGTATAGACGGAGACCTGTTGACAGGGCATGATGCGAATGTAGTTGAACTGCCCAACGGCTGTATCTGCTGTACGCTGAAAGCAGATTTACGTAATCAGATCAGGGAAATAGCCGAAAAGTTCAAACCTGACAGGTTATATATCGAGCCCACAGGAGCAGCGACGATAAAAAACCTGCTGGGCATTCTGGAAAGTCTCAGCCTGGAAAAATATATTGAAAATATCAGGGTGATTCTGGTTTTGGACGCCGGTACTTTTATGGAGAACATGGAAAAAAACCGAGGGTTTGTGGAAACACAACTGGAATCGGCCCAGATAATACTAGTTAACAAATGTGATAAAGTCAGTCCGGAACAACTGGGATTAATCCGCGAAATTATCAGGAAAACAAACTGTTCCGGGCAGGTTCTGCTGACCAGCTTCGGACAGGTTTTGCATAGAGATTTATCTGAACCGGCTGTACTACCGGAAACGGCCCTAAATAATGTATTGTCCGGTAATATCGGTGCAACCGGTAAACACCTTCATGACCTGCCGTTAAAAGAGTATGAACAGTTCAGTGTTCAGAGCAGCAATCTGTTTGATGTGGACAGGCTGAGGAAATTTTTTGGTCGCTTGAGTGACAATTGGTATGGGTCCGTTGACCGGGCCAAAGGAATATTCCGGGTTGCCGACAGTCAGTGGGTTCGTTTTGACTTGGCTTCCCGTGAGGTTAGTGAGTCCTTTCTGGAAAAAGAATACACCTTTAGTAAGTTAATTGTTATAGGGACCGATTTGTCGAAGAAATTACTAAATACTGAGTTTATGAATTGCCAAAAAGGCTGAACCGGGGGTGTGACTGATTGAAAATAGGAATAGCCCTTGACTTGGGCACCAGTGGGTTCAGAGGACAGGCCGTTGACCTTGAAAAGAGGGAAATTCTTGCTACTGTTCTTACTGCCCGCCACCCCTTACCCGGGGCCAACGTGATGGATCACCTGACTTTTGCCATTGAAGTCGGGCTAGATAAAGCTCACAGTATTATAATAGATACAGTAAACCAGCTTATTGACAGACTGGGAGTGCCTAGGGAAAACATTGTCCGTTTGGCAGTGTGTGGTAATCCCATTCAACTTTCCCTGTTCGAAGAAATTGAAATCCGGGACCTGGCCTATGCCGGGGAAAGAAAGAAAAAAGCTCTGGGCATTGTGCCGCCAAACCGGGATGCCAAAGTTTTACCGGCCGACAAGGTTCGCGGACTGGCCCTGGCTCCAAATGTGGACGTATTTATTCCGGCGGCGGTTAAGCATGAAATTGGCGCTGATGCTCTTGCCATGATGGTAAAGTCAGGATTGCTGGAGAAAGAAGAAATCGCCCTGGTTACGGATTATGGCACCAATGCGGAAATGGCTCTGAAAATAGGTGACCGTATTATAACGGGTTCCTGTGCCGCCGGCCCGGCTCTTGAGGGCCAGCATATTGAATTTGGCATGCTGGCGGCTCCGGGGGCAATACATGACCTTACCGAAGAAAAGGTGGGTTACAGGTGCCTGGTTCTTGACAGTGAGCTGAACAGCACATCCGGCGACCTGGTGGATATTACGTCAGAACGGGTTATCGAGGAGGGAACGGCCCCCATCAAGGGAATTACCGGTACCGGTGTTATTGCCATTCTTTATGAGGCCATGGCAGCAAATCTCATCCGTCTGCCGCGCATAAAAACTCCCGATAGCAGGCTTCATCTGGGGCCCCGTGTTTCATTCAGCGAGCACGATATAGTTGAAGCGGGCAAAGCTATTGGGGCAATAAGAGCAGGATTTGTAACGCTGGCCAGTGAAGCCGGTATTGAGCTTTCCGATATTAAGACAGCATACATGGCGGGAGCCTCCGGAACGTACGTAAATGCTGCAAAGGCTCTGCAGATCGGTCTGGTACCCCCGGGGGCGGAAAAAATATATCAGGTGGGGAACACTTCTCTTGCTATGGCCAGAGACATTGTCCTTGATCCTGAACGGCTCTGGGAACTTCAGGCCCTGGCCCGTAAACTGAGGGCCAATCACTGCATGTTTGCAGAATCTAAAGTTTTTGAAAAGGCATACTTACTCGAACTATCTCTCTGGGGCGAAGGGATGCCCTGGGAGCAGTACCGGCGTTTTAGTAAGTTTTATAACCTTCCTGAGTTAATTAAACCTGTTCAGAATGCTAAAATTATCAAACTTTATGAGCGTGATATTCCCGATTTGGGCTACAAGGGAGTTGCTTATATCGATTCTGTAGGCTATCCTTGCTGTATCAATTTCCCCGGGTGTACAAAATGTGGAACATGTATTGAGAAATGCCCGGAAAAGGCTCTTTCCTTCTCGGAAGATACAGATTCGGTATTAGTGCTGCGACCTGACCGTTGCAACGGTACCGCCTGCAAACGCTGTGAACAAAACTGCCCTGAAAAAGTGTTTAAATTTTACATGATATCTTTTGAAGCCGGTAAGCCGGTTAATAACTAAATGTTTTACGGCCGGTAAATATATAGCAGGCAAAAGCCAGGGTTTTACCTTGGCATTAACTTTAACCTTCCTCATGTCTTTTCCCCTCAGTCGAGAGGGGAATTTTTTTGTTATAAATATTTGGCGTGAAGCATGGCTCATAGGCTAAAGGTACTCCTACACCTTTCGCCGTAATGTCATCCAGCGCTATCAGGTCGTCCTTGCTGACTTCACCGACAGATGTTTTGCCCAGTGCCCTGATACCTTCTATCAGTTCATCATTGCAGGACTTGAGAAATTTAGCCAGGTTTTTTGCTCCCGATGCTATGTCAAACTTATCTGCATATTTTCCGTCATAATAAACAAGTTGAGTGGGCGGCTCAAAGGGGATCGCTTTTAATACCTGAGTATGGGACATGGCAAATAAAGCAATGGCGCCAATATAAGCTGCATCTGCCCCTAAGGCTAAAACTTTTAGTACGTCTCCCGGTGTCCGGATTTTGCCGGCTGCAATCAGAGAAATCCTGTCCTGGCAGTTCTGTTTTTGTAAAAATTGAGCTGCGCGGTTAATGGCAAAAATAGTGGGGATGCCAAAGTCATCCTGTAGTATGGGGGCGGATCCTTTGGTGGCTGCTTCGGCGCCGTCTATTGTGATAAAATCAACGCCTGCGTCGATTGCCCATTTCATATCCATTTCCAGGTACTTACCGGCGCCAAATTTAACGCCAATAGGAATATCGCCGGCTACGCTTTTAAGTTTTTGCACAAGTTTGGGAAGCTCCGATGGAGTGCTGACTTCGGCATGCCGTGCATGAAGTACAGCATCTTGAGCGGGAAGTACTCCAAAACCTTTTGCCAGTTTAAAGTCAGTTATTCCAACGTTATATTTCTGCCCTGTCCCGCCAGTAGCCCCTTGGCCAATTTGAATCTCAATAGCATCTGCCTGTTTCAGGATATCATCACTCTTATTCCAATTTCCCCTGTTGTACTGTAATATTAGCTTTTTGGCTGCTTTTCTTTCGCTTGGCAGAAAAGGACCCTCGCCTGTATTTGTTGCTGTATTGGCCATGCTGGCTCCTTTAGCCAGGGCTACTTTGGCTTTTTCCGAAAGGGCTGCACCAAATGCCATACCGGAGACCATGATAGGCAGGTCTATAATTAAAGGATATTTGCAGTTTTTACCTATAACCACTTTAGTATCCACAGGTTGCTCAAGGGGAGTAGGCATTATATGAAGCTGTCCTATATTAAACATTAATTGGTCGAGGCTTGGGAATTTCTTGGGAGAACCCAGTGGCCGTTTGATCATCTGACCTTCCTGCGAGCGTAAATTGGTTTCTACGATAACCTGTGGTCCAAACTTAGTTGTCGCTGAAACAAACTCCCACAAATTCTCATCATAAAGGTCTGTCATAATCGTACTTATGGCATCGGTGCTTACATCATGGATAATTTTTCTGGCCAGAAACTTGGCTCCCTGATACCCCAGCGCTATAGCTAAAGACGAGAGGAACACTTTTCTCCATATTTTTTTCATCGGTGCCACCTTCCCGGATATTTTCCTAATTAATTTTCCCAACTATAACGCACTATATTTTTCTCTATTCAAGGCAATTTTTGTATAAATAAACGTATCGTCAGACACCACCGCGAAAGTTGGGACGGTGCAGGGTATCTGCATGGTCTGAAAATCCAAGCGATATCCCTGCATGCCAGTATTGTGGCAATAGGTTTGTACCTTTAGGAGGAAAATGCCCTGCCTTGTCAAATATTTAATAACTATTAACTTGATGAAAAGGAGCAGACATGTTGGCAATTTTCGGATTAATTGTTGTGGGATGCCTGGTAGCCGCTTATTTTCAAAAGGGTTGGAACCGCTATATGCTCATTCTCTTAGCTATAGCGATAGTCCAACTGAAGTCTCTGGCTATTGGAATGAAGATTTTTAGTTTGACTGCCATTGCCGTAGTGCTGATTTATTTTCTCAGGCCAAGGAAAAAGTAAAAGAACAAGCCGGGTAAATCCCGGCATGTTTTTTAATTGTATAACTACTTTTTCTTTTTTAACAGTTTTTCGAATTCTTGAGGGGGTACCGGTTTGCCGAAAAGAAACCCCTGTATTTCATCGCACTTTTACTTTTTTAGAAAAGCAAGTTGCTCTTCTGTCTCCACCCCTTCGGCAATAACTTTGAGTTTCAGGTTTTGGGCCATTGCAATGATAGCTGAGGCGATAGAACCGTCTTCCGTATTTTTCGCTATATCCCGAACGAAGGATTTGTCAATTTTTAATGTATGACTCGGTATTTGTTTCAGATAGCTGAGCGAAGAATAACCGGTACCAAAATCATCAATGGCAATTTTTATCCCCATGTCTCGTAATTGCCGCAGTGTTTTGATGGTAAAGGCCACGTCTTTCATAGCGATGCTTTCCGTAATTTCCAGTTCCAGCCACTGAGGGTCAAGTCCGGTCTCCTTCAGAATCCGGGAAACTCTATCAGCCAAATCCTGTTGCTGGAATTGAGATGCCGACAGGTTTACGGTAACACGCAGCGGAGGGTATCCGGCCATTTGCCATTCTTTATTCTGCCGGCAGGCAGTTCGTAAGACCCATTCACCCAAAGGTAATATCAGCCCTGTTTCTTCAGCCAGCGCAATAAAGTCTGCCGGCGGAATAATCCCGCGTTCCGGATGCCGCCAGCGCACCAGTGCTTCCATGCCGATAATCTCCCCGGTGTCGGTATTGATTTGCGGTTGGTAGTATACGGTAAATTCTTCGCGCTCCAATGCCTTTCGCAGCGCACCTTCCATTTCCAGACGATTTATCGCTTTTTCATTCATGGAAGGGGAATAAAGTTGATAATTGTTGCCCCTCTCCTTGGCCCGGTACATGGCAGTATCGGCATGTTTCATTAAAGTTTCCGCATCTTCTCCGTCGTTTGGATACAGCGCTATGCCGATACTGGTAGTTATGTAAAATTCGTGGCCGCCCAAAATCCACGGTTTTTTAAAGGTATCAATAATTTTTTGCGCGATTTTTATAGCATCTTCCACATGGTTAATTTGCGGGAGGAGCAGAGTAAATTCATCTCCGCCCAAGCGGGCCACCGTATCGCCGGAACGTATGCACCCGGTCAAACGTTTCGAGATTCCCTGCAGAAACTGGTCACCGGTGGCATGACCCAGAGTGTCGTTAATATTTTTGAAACGGTCTAAGTCTAAAAACATTAGCGCGAGCATTTGTTTGCTCCGTTTAGCCTGGGCTAAAGTCTGGGTCAGGCGGTCTTTGAATAAGATACGGTTTGGCAAGCCTGTTAAGGGATCGTGGTAAGCCTGGTGTTTGATGGCTTCTTCCGCCATCTTGCGCTCCGTTATATCATAGAAAAAAATAATGGTGTACCTGGACTTGTCACCGATATCAAACATTCGCATTAACTTGATTTCAAAGTAACTGTTAGCGGTTTTACTGTTGAGCTCTTTTTCAAAAAAATATTGATTTGCAGTTCCAGCGGCAAAGTCCTTCATTTCCTGTTCCAACCAGGGAAAAGCATCAAGCAGGAGTTTCCTGCCCCGGGCGGAAGGCATTAACAAATCGCCGAATGTTTCTGCTGCTGCATGGTTATAGCTTTCAATTTCGTTTTTACTGTTTAATATTATTACCGGATTGGGCAAACTTTCAAAAATGGTGAGGTATTTTATTTTTTCGTTCTGTATTGATTCAACCCATTCAGTGCAGACTCCTATCTCCAACCTGTCAAAAACCCGTTCAAGTGTGACAAGGCATTTTTCTTTAAGGCCTGGCTCCAATTCCGCGTCTGTTATAAGTTCTTCGTAACTGATTCGACAGTGTTTTAAAAGGCCTAAAAACATTTGCAGGGTGACGCCGCGTTCTCGGTGTTTTTTTCCTTCCTTTGTGCCGAAGGCCGATAGCACATCAGTGGACAGGTCAGTCGAGAGGTTCATGGCAAAAAGACTGTTTGTACAGCCCAGCGCTTTGAAAATAGCGTCATTAAGGCTGGCAACAGACTTGCGCCATGTCTTTTCAAGGGTATGTGTATGTTTTAAATAATCATGTTTTTCGGCAAAATGCAGCACCCGTTTCAAAATCCGGTTTTTATTCCGAGAGATAAGGTTGTGCAATTCGTTGGTAATATCAGATTCAATACTGGACACGGCAGATCACCTCTTTCCAAAGGCTAACTGCTTCAAAAGGGAAACATCTACTGCAGACTTGCCGGCAGATTTTCCCTAAGATACGTGCGGGAATGTTTACCCGGCTGTTATAAAGGATTTCTACATTCGCGATAAAAACCCTTTTTTCGACAAAAATATCAATATTATTCAAAACAGGCAAACTGTTTTTGGCATAGAAAAAACAAAACCACGGTTTTACGTGGTTTAATACAGTCATATTTCATTGTCGTCAACTAATTTAGCATTGCAGCGCTTCAAAGTTTCCAGGTATTTAATCCTGTCTTCTTCATTTTGTGTTTCCAGCCAATTTTTTTTCAGTTTCCGCAGATTACTTACCGAACAGTGATTACAGTTATTCTGCTGCTGAGCCCGGTTATCCATGAAAAGCCTCCCCTTTCATATTAGGCATTTGATAAGCGTCAATAAAAGATGGGAGTATTAGTACAATTAAAATTATAGCAAGATATGGACAGGCAAGTCAATTTGGCGCCTATTCGGAATCAGTTATGGCCCTACAAACAAATGCTTATGCCCCTGCATCAAAATGAACGATACAAAAGTTGATATTTTGAACAGGTAAAAAACGCTCATAATATCTCGATTTGTGAAGGAAAAAATTACTAAATGTCGAAAAATAGTATTAGCTGTCAATTATCTGGAAATTTTGGCGCGGGGGAGGTATTATGGAGATGTTTCGCAGCGTGGGGCATTTATCAGTTACTTCTTTAGTGTTCCTGGGCTTTTTGACTGTGCTTGGCATTGTCGGCAATTTTGCGGGGATTCCGGTATTTCCCGGTGCGCGACTGTTTTTTGGCAGCATTGCTGTATTATTGGTGATGAGTTTATACGGTGTTTTCTGGGGGATAGTGGCAGCCTTGGTTTCTTGGGGCTTTGTGTTTTTCCGGCTGCATGAGTTTGCCCCTTTCTTTTTCGGTATTTTGGAAGTGGCTCTGGTAGGTATTTTCTTTTATCGCCGGAACAAAAATTTGGTTCTGGCTGACGGTCTGTTCTGGTTTTTAGTCGCCATTCCTTTATGTGGGTTCATTAATCATTTTATAATGCACCTGAACTGGGACGAAAATCTACTGATTATCCTCAAGTTAGCTGTTAACGGTATTTGTAATGCTCTGGCCGCCAGTATTGTCCTAAATCTCCTGCCTCTTTCCCGCTGGGTGTTCGGTAATCAGGAGAAGGGAACAGTTTCTTTCTACCATTTGCTCTTTAATCTTCTGGTGGCTTTCCTGCTGATTCCGGTTCTGGTCTTTACTGCAACAACCAACTACAGGCAGCAGCGGCAGTTCGTGGCCGATACGGAAACCTTGTTCAGGGGAGAGGTAAAAGAGATTACCCAACATTTGGCTGACTGGCACCAGCAATATCAGCATGCTTTGTATGTTTTGGGGCAGGCTGCTCTCCGGGCCGGTATACAGCCGACGGAGGAACTGCAGAGGGCTACCGAACAGATAAAAAATGCTTTTCCTTATTTTGACCGGGTGCATATTGATGACCCTGAGGCCACTGCCATAACTTATGCCCCGCCTGAGGCCAACGGAAGGGGAGTTAATTTTGCCGACCGCCCGCATTACCGTGATATGATGGCAACCCTTAAACCTGTAATGAGCGATGTCCTGATAGCCCGGGTAGGGAAGCCGGAACCGATTACTGTAATGGGCGTGCCTATGGTGGAAAAGGGTCGGTTGCGTGGTTTTTCTGTCGGAGTTTTAAAACTGCAATATGTTTCGAAACTGTTACAGGGCAATGCGCAGCCCCATAAATTCGACATCACGCTGACGGACAGAAACGGCTTGATTATTGCCAGTACCGTGCCAGGCCTTCAGCCTATGGAAAGATATAATTTGCGAACTATAGGAAATAGGGAGTCTACAAACAGTGCTTACCGATGGGTGTTCCCCGATGATGATAAACTTACTGAGTTAGCCCGCTGGCGGGAAAGCATTTATATTTACGAGGGGGTTTTGGCTCACGATATTCCCTGGAAGTTGGTTATTAAAGCGCCCTTTGCTCCTTATTGGCAAAACATGTTAAGAACAACCAATATTTATTTGGTTGCTATTTTGGTGTTTTTGCTGGTGGCTTTTTGGTTGGGGGATTTGCTGAGTCGTTACCTGACCGGGCCCATTGCCAGGCTGGCTGATGTCACCACCGACCTGCCTTGCCGTCTTTCCGGGCATGAAAATATCGAATGGCCTTACTCTCCCTTGACAGAAATACATTCGCTGGTGGTTAATTTCCGGTCCATGGCCGGTAAGTTACGGGAGAATTTCCGGGAATTACAGCAGGCGCGGAATAAGGCAGAAGAAGAAAAGAATAAAATTGAGGCCATAATTGCCGGTATCGGTGACGGAATCAGCATTCAGGATAAGGAGTATCGTATAATTTACCAGAACGAAATTCAAAAAGAGCTCCTTGGAGAAGCAGTTGGCCAGTATTGTTACCAGGCTTACGAGGGCAGAGAACAGGTATGCCCCGGTTGTCCGGTAGCTGTTTCCTTGCAGGAAGGCACTATCCAAACTGTTGAAAGATGTCCGGAAGCAAAAAAAGGTTCCTTGTATATTGAGGTTACTTCTGCTCCGCTGAAGGATGCCGCCGGTAAAATAATCGGAGCTATTGAAGTCGTGCGAGATATTACTGAGCGGAAAAAAACCGAAGAGCTTTTGCGGCAGCAGTCAGCGGCCATGCGGGCTTCCATGGACGGTATGGCTATCCTCAACACAAACGGGGAATATACTTATATGAACGAAGCCCATGCCAGGGTATACGGATATACTGATCCGGCTCAATTTATCGGAAAGACATGGCATATTTTATACGATGAAGAAGAAAGGGACAGGTTTGAAAAGGAAATTTTGCCCGCATTGTATAAACAGGGTTATATTCGGACCGAGGCCGTTGGTCGCAAAGCAGACGGTTCCCTTTTCCCACAGGAGGTATCCCTGACTCTGATAGAAGGCGGCGGCACGGTATGTGTGGTAAGAGATATTACTGAGCGTAAACAGGCTGAACAGGCTATTTGGGAAGAAAAAGAAAGGGCCCAGGTAACCCTCCATTCCATAGGAGATGCCGTAATAACCACTGACGGCCAAGGAATCATTACTTACCTTAACCCTGTGGCTGAGGTTCTTACGGGCTGGACCAACGATGAGGCCTGCGGCCGGCCGCTGCTGGAAGTCTTTAACATAATTAACGAAACAACAGGCCAGGTAGTAGAAAACCCTGTGACAAAGTGCCTCCGAGAAGGCAATATCGTAGGCTTGGCTAATCACACGGTATTGATACACAGAAGCGGTAGAAGATATGCTATCGAAGATTCGGCGGCGCCCATTAAAAATAGAGAGGGAGAAATTATAGGTGTTGTTCTGGTTTTCCACGATGTCAGCGAAAAACGTAATATGATAGAACAGCTTACCCACCAGGCTTATCACGATCCTCTAACGGATATCCCCAATAGGGTTTTATTTAATGACCGCCTCAATGTAGCTTTGGCTCATGCCAAACGCAATAATGAAATGCTGGCAGTAATGTTCCTGGATTTGGACAGGTTTAAACTGGTCAACGATATGTTAGGCCATTCTATTGGGGACCGGTTGCTGCAGGAAGTGGCCAAAAAGCTAAGTATCTGCCTACGAAAGGGCGACACTATTGCCCGTTTGGGCGGCGATGAATTTACGCTTTTACTGCCGCAGATCAAAAGTGAAAAAGAAGCAGCCAAAATTGCGCAAAAGATATTAAAGGCTTTCCAAAAACCTGTAACCTTGAGCGGCCATGAGTTTTATATCACCGCCAGTATAGGCGTTGCCTTATATCCCACTGACGGAGAGAAGGCAGAAACCCTGATGAAAAATGCAGATACGGCTATGTACCGGGCTAAGGAACAGGGACGCAATACGTATCAGTTATATACTCCTGCCATGAACAAAAAAATCGTCGAACGGATGGCTATGGAAAACAGCCTGCGCCATGCTTTGGAGCGCCGGGAATTGGTGGTTTATTATCAACCTCTGGTATGCATCAGGACGGGCCGGATTACGGGAATGGAAGCCCTTATACGTTGGCGGCATAAAGAATTGGGACTTGTTCCTCCGGCAGAATTTATCCCACTGGCCGAGGAAACAGGGTTAATTATTCCCATCGGCGAGTGGGTACTGCGAACCGCCTGCGCCCAAAATAAAGCCTGGCAGGATGCCGGGTATATGCCCGTGCGTGTGACGGTCAACCTGTCCGCATACCAATTCCAACACCAAAACTTGGTGAATACGGTAGCCAAGACATTAAAACAAACTGGGCTGCATCCGCAATACCTGGAGTTGGAAATAACCGAAAGTATAGCCATGCAGGATGTGGATTATACTGTTGATGTTTTGCGTAAATTAAGGGAAATGGGGGTACAAATAGCCATAGACGATTTCGGTACAGGATACTCTTCTCTGCGTTACCTGAAACGTTTTCCCATTAATACGCTCAAAATAGACCGTTCTTTTGTCAGGGATATTGCCTGTGACCCTAATGATGCCGCAATTGTTTCCACGATCATAGTTTTGTGTCGGAACATGAACCTGAAAGTGATCGCTGAAGGAGTTGAAACGGAAGAACAACTGAATTTCCTGAAGAATCAGCATTGCTATGAAATGCAGGGCTACTTTTTCAGTCAACCCGTTCCTGAAAAGGAATTTGAAGAGTTGCTGAAAAGGTATAATATGCCATAGTAATGGTTATTTCACCATTACAATATTATTAATTCATATTTAGTCCCGTATCAGGGAAAGATTAAAAATGGAGACGGAAAAACTAAACCAGACCGGAGGAGGTGATTCTGTGCCGGATATCAAATGCAATGTGGTAGAATGTCACTACAACAAAAACATTATGTGCAATGCGCCCATGATTCAGGTAGACCATAGCGGTGTTTCCAGGTCAACTAACTCTGAACAGACTAAGTGTGAAACATTCAAACCTAAAGCTTAAGAAAAACAACCTCCTGCACGGAGGTTGTTTTTCTTGACAAACAAATGTTAGTAACACTATAATGTTAATAACATATATATGTATAAAAGCGATTGGCTGCAGGAGGTGAGAATATTTGCCTAAATGCAGATATGGCCGGCATATCCCTGCATTCGTATTATTGTTCCTGGCTCAGGAACCCGCCTACGGACTAACCCTATTCAATAAAATGGAAGAGCAAATGCCTCATAACAGGGCTGATAGCGCTGCTGTCTACCGGGCCCTTCAAGACCTGGAAAAGGTGGGTGCTGTTGAATCTTACTGGGATACTTCGGAACCGGGACCGGCCAAGAAGTGGTATAAAATTACTCGGCTGGGGAGAAAGAAATTGGTTGAATTTAAGGAAGATATCGAGATGAAGAAAAAAAACCTGGAATTCTTCCTGACTACTTTTGCAGCTTTGCCCGCGGTGGATGACAACGATGAATGAAGGTGGTGGATTAAATGAGCGGGGCAATTTTATACGGTTTGGCTATTGTAGGTTTGCTTTACTCTTTTGCAAAAGACCGGAAGAAAACAAAGATGGCTGTTCTTAAAGCCTGGAAATCTTTTGCGAATCTGGCGCCGCAGTTACTGGCCATTTTGATGTTCGTCGGTATATCCCTGGCAATTTTGAGTCCTGCTACCATTTCCCGATTAATGGGCGAAAAATCAGGTATTATCGGCATTATCATTGCTTCTGTGGTTGGTTCAGTCACGCTGATTCCCGGGTTTGTCGCTTTTCCGCTGGCGGCAGCCCTGTTAAAAGGGGGCGCCGGTTATCCCCAGATTGCCGCTTTTGTTTCCACCCTGATGGCTGTAGGAATAGTGACTCTGCCAACGGAAATAAAGTACTTTAACAAAACGGTGGCGCTATTAAGGAATAGCTTTGCTTTTCTGGTAGCCATGATTTTTACTGTGATAATAAGTTGGGTGATGATGTGATGAATTTGCGACGTTATATTTTTGCGCTGGTTTTTGCTGTAACGATATTGGGCATGTACCTTTTTGAGAAGTCTGCCGGTCTTAAGGCTGTCAGTATTACTTTACAGAATTTTAGAGAAATGCTAATGTTTCTGCCGCCCATTTTTATTCTGGTGGGCTTGCTTGATGTATGGGTGCCGAAGGAAACCATGATTAAACTTATGGGTGAAGGGTCGGGCCTGAAAGGGATAATGATTGCCTTTATTCTTGGCTCTGCGGCGGCAGGACCGCTGTATGCGGCATTTCCGGTAGCAGCCGTGCTGATAAAAAAAGGAGCCAGGTTGGCTTATGTGCTTTTCTTCCTGGGGGCATGGTCGAGCACAAAACTACCCCTGGTAATATACGAGAGCGCTTCGCTGGGATTAAGGTTTACTCTCATCCATATTACAGTGAGTATTGTGGGCTTTCTTTCGGCTGCATTTTTTATAGAGAAAATGATACCTGTCCGATCCAGGGAATTAATTTATGAAAAGACCCGAAGCCAGGAGGTCTGAGTTCGAAGGGACGAACGTATTTTTAAAAATCAAAATCTGCCCATAAAAAGTTTGAAAATTTCCATTAAAGGATAATTATAACCGGAGGAAGAAGTAAGAATAATACTACTTAACGGACCACAACTGAATATCGTAGGATCACTTAAAAAAAGGAGGAAGCGGCCATGTGTGATTTCTATTATGATGAGGAAAACGGGGTGGCTTACAAGGTTGATCCTATTCGCGTGTCTTTCACTGGGGAGCGGGATAACAGCGGTATGATTGTGGTACAAACCGATGTTAAGGTAACGAACTTAAGAAAGGAAAAAATCAGGCGTACCTTGGCGGAGGTCTATCAGGCCGGTGAATACAACCTGGAGACGGCCAAGGAAAAGTTTATCAATTCCAGGTTAAAAGTCTTTATGGGCGGTGCAAGGAAAATTCCCGAGAGCGAATATGAAGAAATTAAAGCTAAGTACGAAGCTATGTAGATTTTTGTGTGTCAAGGCATTTCTCCGAACCGGACGGCCAAGATTTGGGTATTCCAATGATTTTTCTGTTTAAGAAATATCATGGAATACCCAATTTTTTTGCGCCTCGCCGTCTTTGCAGTTTTCCGACCTTAAGCATCAAAAGAGGAAAGGGCAGAACCTTAATTTTTCAGGATAATCTGGGCAGAATAAAAGTGACTTGCCTGTAAAATAATTTTCTGGAGGGAAACATACATGGAAGCATGGAGAGGGTTCCGGCCCGGTCATTGGCAGACCCGCATAGATGTGCGGGATTTTATCCAGCGTAATTATTCGCCTTATGAAGGTGGGCCTGAATTTTTAACGGGCCCCACAGAACGGACCCAAAAGTTGTGGGCCAGGGTATTGGAATTATTGCAGGAGGAGCATCGAAAGGGAGGGGTTCTGGATATTGATTATGATATAGTTGGCACCATTGTATCTCATGCCCCAGGATATTTGGATAAAGACCTGGAGATAATTGTGGGCTTTCAGACAGATAAGCCTTTAAAAAGAGCCCTGCTGCCTTTTGGAGGTATCCGCATGGTCCGAAATGCTGTTGCCGCTTACGGCCGCACTATTGACCCATTGATTGAAACTGTTTTTACCAAGTACCGGAAGACACATAACGAAGGGGTGTTTCATGCTTACACAGAAGAGATGCGCCGGGCCCGGAAAGCGGGAATTATCACAGGCCTTCCCGATGCCTACGGGAGGGGCCGAATTATCGGCGATTACCGGCGGGTAGCCCTGTACGGTGTTGACCGGCTTATCGAAACCAAAAAACAGGACCTGAAAAATATTGAATACGATGTGATGGATACCGACCTGATCAGGGTCAGAGAAGAGGTGAGCGAGCAGTTAGAGGCGCTGGAAGACCTGAAAAAGATGGCGGCATCCTATGGTTTTGATATATCACGGCCGGCCCGGAATGGCCATGAAGCAGTTCAGTGGTTATATTTTGGTTACCTGGCGGCCATTAAAGAACAAAACGGCGCGGCTATGAGTCTGGGCCGGACGTCTACATTTCTGGATATCTATATTGAGAGGGACCTGCAGGAAGGGACAATAAACGAACAGGAAGCTCAGGAACTGATTGACCAGTTCGTTATCAAGCTGCGCATGGTCAGGTTTTTAAGAACGCCGGAATACAACGAACTTTTCAGCGGAGACCCTACCTGGGTTACCGAATCGATAGGCGGCATGGGCATAGACGGCAGGACCCTTGTGACCAGGAATTCTTTCCGTTTTCTGCAAACTTTGAAAAACCTGGGGCCGGCGCCGGAACCAAATATGACCGTCTTATGGTCGCAGAAATTACCCAAACCTTTTAAAGAGTTTTGTGCCCGGTTATCCATTGAGACCAGCTCGATTCAATATGAAAACGATGATCTGATGCGTCCCCGCTGGGGAGATGATTATGCCATTGCCTGCTGTGTTTCGGCCATGAAGGTGGGCAAAGAGATGCAGTTTTTTGGGGCCAGGGCCAATTTAGCCAAGGCGTTGCTTTATGCCATTAACGGCGGGTGGGATGAACGCCTGGAAATGCAGGTCGGCCCCAGATTTGCTCCTGTTACCGGCGAGTACCTTGATTATGAGGAAGTAATGGAAAGGTTCGATAACATTCTGGACTGGCTGGCTCGTTTATATATCAACACTTTGAACATCATTCACTACATGCATGACAAATACTATTACGAACGCCTGCAATTTGCCCTGCATGACCTGGATATCGAACGGACCATGGCCTGTGGGATAGCGGGGCTGTCGGTAGTTGCCGATTCTCTAAGCGCCATTAAGTATGCCAGGGTAAAAACGATTCGTAACAAGGATGGTTACGTTGTTGATTATGACGTTGAAGGGGAATTTCCCCAGATGGGCAACAATGATGAGCGGGTTGACCAACTGGCCGTGGACTTGGTCATCAACTTTATGCACAAGTTGAAAAAGCAGCGCACTTACCGGAATGCAGAGCCCACCCTGTCTATTCTGACAATCACATCTAATGTGGTGTACGGGAAGAAAACGGGCAGCACCCCTGACGGGCGAAAAGCCGGGGAGCCTTTTGCCCCGGGCGCTAACCCCATGCACGGCCGGGACAAAAAAGGCGCTCTTGCTTCCATGAGTTCTGTAGCCAGGCTGCCTTATGATTATTCGGCAGACGGTATTTCTTATACTTTTTCCATCGTTCCCAGGGCGATGGGGACTGAAAAAACGGAACAGGTGCGCAATTTAGTAGGCCTCCTTGACGGTTATTTCAGCCGGGACGGACATCATATGAACGTCAATGTTTTCGACAGGGAAACATTGCTGGAGGCCATGGAACACCCGGAAAAATATCCTCAACTGACTATACGTGTTTCCGGTTATGCCGTCAATTTCACAAAACTTAGCCGGGAACAGCAGTTGGATGTAATTAACCGGACTATTCACGGTATTGTTTAAGGAGATAGCCTATGAAAGGGACCGACGATCTGACGGGATATATATATTCTGTGGAAACCTTTGGGACCGTTGACGGACCGGGTATTAGGTTTATTGTCTTTATGCAGGGCTGTCCCCTGCAGTGTAAATACTGCCATAACCGGGATACATGGGAAATGTCCAAAGGCAAAAAGGTCACCCTTGGGGAAATAATTTCTGAGGTGGCCAAATATCAGGATTATTACAGGAACTCCGGTGGCGGTGTAACTGCTTCGGGCGGAGAACCGACCCTGCAGGTGGAATTTGTAACAGGTTTTTTTCGCCGGGCCAAAGAAATGGCCTTAAACACCGCCCTTGACACGTCGGGGTTTGTCAGAGTGGAGGATGTCAGGGGATTGTTGGACCAAACCGATTTGGTCCTTTTAGACATCAAACAGACGGACTCGGCTGCCCACCGCAGTCTGACAGGGGTAGGAAATGAGAGAATAAATGATTTTGCCCGTTTTCTGACCGAGATAAAAAAACCTGTCTGGGTCAGGCAGGTTTTAATTCCCGGAATAAATACCGATGAGCGACAACTGGACAAATTAGCGGGCTTATTGCAGGAAATGCCTAATATAGAGAGGGTGGAACTGCTCGGATACCACAAGTTGGGCGCTCATAAATGGGCTTTAGCCGGGTGTGCTGACCCGTTAAGCGATATTCCGGCAGCCGGTAATGAGCAAGTGGAAAGGGCCAAAGCATACCTGCGCAGTAAAGGGGTGGAAAACGTCATATAAGATATTCCGTAAGCGCAAGGTTTTCTTTTTTTAAAAGTGCTGCCAGCGGCAGAATATGGCTTCAGCCAAATCCACAATAGCGTACAGAATCAGTCCCAGCAGACTCATGCCGATAATGCCGGCAAACATTTCGGCGTAATCCATCCTGCTCCAGGCATCCATAATGAAATAACCCAATCCTTCTGTGGTGGCGAAGGATTCTACAAAGAAGAGGACGGCAATGGCAGTACCCAGGCTGATTCTTAAAGAGGTAATGATTTTAGGCAGGCTGGCCGGGAAAATGACGTGGCGAAAAATCTGCCACCTGCCGGCGCCCAGTGAACGCATGGAGTAGATATTTTGCCGGGGCACCCCTTTGGCGGCATCACGAGCCGTGACGAGAATCTGGAAAAAGACAATCAGCCAGATCATAAATATTTTTGACTGGTCGCCCAAACCCAATATTAAAAAGACAATCGGTAGCAGAACTATTTTGGGAATCGGATAAACGATATAGACCACCGGAGCGAAAAGGCGATCCAGTTTTTCAACGCGTCCCAGCAGAAGGCCAAAAGGAACTGCTGCCAGTAACGCCAGGGCAAGACTGGCGAAGACCCGGTAAGCGCTGACGCAAAAATGAGGCCATAACTGCCCGGCAAACACTTCAACAAAGGTCCGCAGGGCCTGATAGGGCGTGGGCAGTATGTTGCTGTGCAGGGCCAGAGCCAGTAGATGCCAACAGAGCAGAATGAAGATAAGAGCGACCAGCAATTCCGTAATTCTGGTCACTATAGCCTTCGTTTTCATACTGTGCCCACCCCCAGCATCCTGCGCAAATTATTGCACTGGGTGTGAAAATGCTGAGACTGGCGAAAATTCTTGCTGCCGGAACCGGCGTTCTCGACCAGGGAAACTATACGACCTGGCCGGTCAGACATTACCGCAATATAGTCGCCCAGGTAGGCGGCTTCATCAATGCTGTGTGTAACCAACACTAATGTAAACCTGTGTCTCTGCCATATATCAAGAAGGAAGTCCTGCAGGTTTTCCCTGGTTAATGCATCAAGGGATGAAAGGGGTTCATCCATCAGCAGCAAATCAGGCTGCAGGGCCAATGCCCGGGCAATAGCCACCCGCTGGCGCTGACCACCGCTCAACTGCGTAGGGTAGTGGTGGGTAAATTCCCCAAGACCCAGTTGTTCCAGAATCGGCGCTACAATTTTTCGCTGCTCCGATGGAGCAACCCCTCTTATTTCCAGGCCCAGGCAAGCGTTTTGCCATACGGTCTTCCAGGGGAAAAGGCCGTAATCCTGCAAAATTAGGGCTGTTTCTTGCCGCGGACCGGTAATCTTCTGCCCGGATATATAAATTTCTCCGGAAGTCGGTCGGTAGAGTCCGGCCATTAAAAAGAGCAGGGAACTTTTCCCGCACCCGGAAGGGCCGATTATGGCCAACCGGGAGCCTGTCCCGATTTCCAGATTGATATCCTGAAGGGCCTGTAGCGAGGTATTTGCCTGTTTATAAGTAAGGTTTACATTTTCTAATCTAACCATGACAAAAACTCCATTAACAACGTTGTAACTTAACAGAAATCCAACAGAACCACAGAGATTTTTTATAACCGTCAATTGCGCCGAGGATTGAGTAAACTCACGTCGACCATTTCATCGTAACTATACTTTTTGTCCAGTAATTTCTTGTCTATCATCCAGTTCAGGACTCTGTCAATATCTTCTTTTGACGGGACAGTCGGTTTGGAAAAAGTCGGTGATTTATAGGTGTCTTTGATCGGGTCGGGAATTTTGGCCTTTTCGATCAGCAGCGGACGGTATTTGGCCGGGTTTTTGGTTAAATCCCGGGCCGCTTCGCTGTACACCTGCACAAGTTTCTTGATGGCGGCCCGTTTTTTATCGATCGCATCTTTCCTGAACAGCAAAACTACCTGTGAAACATTGGTTTTTATTTTGGTGTCGTCTATGATTACCCGCGCGCCCTGTTTTTCCGCCAAACTGGCCAGCGGGTCAGGCAGCAGGGCGGCTTTGACCTGATTGTTGGTCAGCATTTGCAGGCGGATAGGCATTTTGGGTACGCTGATTTTTTTAATTTCTGCAGGGGCGAAGCCGGCGCCCAGCAACAATTGGTCTGTGATATATTCTATAATGGTGTTTTCCGATACGGCAATGGGCACATTTTTTAATTCTTCGACCCTGGTAATATTTGATCCGGGAGCTGCCAGGAGGACAAACCGTCCTTCCTGCGGAGTGGCGCCCAGGGTAATAGACGAAATACGCACATCAGCGCCGCCTTTTTTAAGCAATGCTGCTGCCACCAGGTCGGCAGCTTCACCGTCTATCTGGCCTGCCTGTAAGGCTGCATCCCGCTCTGCAGCGCTTTGGAAGGGTATCAGTTTAACCTTTAAGCCGGCCTTTTCAAAGGCGCCTTCCTGTTCGGCAATAAAAAAAGGCAGGTTATCTTCTATAAAAAGTACGCCTATGTTGAGGGGCTGGTTTAAAGTATTTTCGGCAGTTGATTTGGGGGTTGTCGCTTTTTGACAGCCGGTCAGGCCTGTGAAGGCTATTAAACAGACTAAAATAGAGATAACAAATTTTTTCAAGTTGTTCTCCTCCTTTTTGCGACTCCTTTTCCGGGCCTTTTCGTCACCTGTACCTTTTTCGACAGAGGTACAGCGATTCCTGCTTTTCCGGCAAAAAGTAAAGGAATCCCCGGAACCGGTGGCGAATTAATTTTTATTCTGCATCTTTGTGTTCAATTTAAACATTTCTGCTGTAAGGAGTGTCCGGTTTGTCACTGCGTTTTATCATCGGTCGGGCGGGAACGGGAAAAACGCAATACTGCCTTGAAAATATCAGGCTGGCTCTGGAGAAAGAGCCCATGGGCAGCCCCATTATTTTTCTCGTCCCAGAACAGGCCACTTTTCAAATGGAATATGCCCTTGCCCATAATTACGGTTTGGGCGGGATTATCCGGGCCCAGGTTTTAAGTTTCCGCCGGCTGGCCTGGCGGGTACTGCAGGAAACGGGCGGCGCCGCCCGGGTGCCTATCGGTGAGTTGGGCAAGAGAATGGTATTACGCCGTCTCTTGGACCACCACCGGGGTGAACTGCGGGTTTTTGCGCGGAGCGCGGACAGGCCCGGGTTTGCCGATGCCCTGGCGCGGTCCATCGGAGAAATGAAAATCTATCGGGTGGGTCCCGGGGATTTGGCTCTGGCGGCAGAAAAAACCGACGAGACACCGGGATTATTGAATGCCAAGTTACAGGACCTGGCCTTAATTTATAGAGAATTTGATGCTTTTTTGGCCGGCTGTTATACGGATCCCGATGATTACTTGACGCTCTTGGCTGAGAAACTCGACGGTTCCTCTACTCTTGAGGGGGCGGAGGTGTGGGTGGACGGATTTACCGGTTTCACCCCCCAGGAGCATTATGTTATTGAAAAAATCCTGGGTAAAGCCGAAAAGGTGCATGTGACTTTGTGCCTTGAGCCCAAAGATACCGGGCGGGAACTGCAAGAGCAGGACCTTTTTTATCCTACCTGGGAAACTTTCCGGGAAATTACCGACCGTGCGCAAAAAACCGGGGTAAAAATTGAACCGCCTGTATTGTTGGATGCGGCCATACCCTTTCGGTTTCAAAACAGTGACAGCCTAGCTCATTTGGAACGGTGTTATTTCCGGTATCCGACGGAAACGGCCGGAGCAGGGGAAGGGATCGAACTGGCTGCGGCTGTCAACAGACGGGCAGAGGTGGAGGCGGTAGCCCGGAAAATTGTTTACCTTTGCAGGGAGCAAAATTATCGCTGGCGGGATATTGGTATCCTGCTTCGGGATCTGGGTCCTTATCGGGACCTGATTGCTGATGTATTCCAGGATTACGACATCCCCTTTTTTATAGATTGCAAGCGGAATATGCTGCATCATCCGCTGGTGGAACTGATCAGGTCAGCCGTGGAAACAGTGATTAAGGACTGGGCCTACGAGCCGCTTTTCCGGTGTTTGAAAACGGATTTGCTGCCGGTAAGTCGGGAGGATGCCGATTTACTGGAGAACTATGTTCTGGCCCACGGAATCAGGGGCTATGCCAGGTGGGCTTCCGGCCCCTGGCATTACCTGCGGCAATTTACCCTGGGAGAAGATGCGGAACCGGCGCCGGAAGAAAAGGCTGAACTGGCGGCTGTAAACCGGGGGAGGCTACAGGTAGTCAGCAGTTTGGGCCTTTTCACGGAAAATCTAAGGCAGGCGGGAAATATTGCGGAAATTACTACCGCCGTATATACCCTTTTGGAAGACCTGCATGTGCCGGAAATTTTACATAAGTGGGCGCAGGAAGCAGAATCGGCCGGCCGGCTTGAGCAGGCCCGGGAACATTTGCAGGTATGGGGCGGTATTACGAGCCTTTTTGACGAAATGGTAGAAGCCATTGGCGAAGAATCCGTTTCCCTGGAAGATTACCTGGCCGTACTGGAAGCAGGGTTGGAGAGTCTGCGCCTCGGGCTTATTCCACCGGGGTTGGACCAGGTGGTTGTGGGGACGATGGATAGGACGCGCAGCGCCAATACCCGGGCTTTGTTCATCCTGGGCGCCAATGAAGGGGCGCTGCCTGCGCGCCAGGCGGACGACGGTATATTTAATGATTCGGAAAGAGAGAGGCTGGCCGAGGCAGGAGTGGTTTTGGCTGCCGGGGGCAGGCGCAAAGCTTTTGACGAACAGTATTTGATTTATATGGCTTTAACCAGGGCCAGTGAAAAGTTATGGCTGAGTTTTCCCCTGGCGGACGAGGAAGGCCGGGCGCTGACTCCCTCGCCGGTAATCAGGCGGATTAAGGAGCTTTTCCCCGGCCTTAATGAAACCTTTTACCAGGTTGACAAGCTGCCGGACGGGACAGCAGGCGGGTTAGAATATTTTATCCACCCTCAGCGGGTATTGGCTGATTTGGCTGTCCAATTGCGGGAGTTAAAAGCGGGGCGGGCCATCGATCCTGTTTGGTGGGATGTCTACAACTGGTTTAACGGCAGCGCCGACGGGAGGGGCCGGTTGGCTAAGGTTCTACGCGGGGTTTTCCATACCAACACGGAAAAAAGAATCTCCCCTGAAGTGAGCAGGGCTCTCTATGGCCAGCCTCTAAAGGCCAGTGTTTCCAGGATAGAAAAATTCAAGGCATGTCCTTTTGCCCATTTTGCCGGTTACGGCCTGAGATTAAAGGAGCGACTGCTGTTTCGGCTGGCTGCTCCTGATATGGGAGAATTTTTTCATGCTGCCCTGAAGCTTTTTAATGACCGGCTGGCCGAAAGAGGGGTAGACTGGGCACAACTGAGCCGTGAAGATTGTGGCGACCTGGCGACACAAGTTGTGGAAGAACTGGCGCCTCAGTTGCAAAGTGAAATTCTGTTAAGCACTGCCAGGTACAGGTATTTGACGGGCAAACTAAAACGTTCGGTAAACAGGGCAGCCGTTATCCTCGCTGAACATGCCCGCCGCAGTATCTTCCGCCCGGTGGGAGTAGAGCTGAGTTTTGGCGCCGGCGGAGAACTCCCTCCGGTAACCGTTGAACTTGCCGGGGGCGGCACACTGCACCTGGTCGGTAGGATTGACCGGTTAGATGTGGCCAGGACGGAAGAGGCCGATTACCTGCGCGTGATCGATTATAAATCCAGTGATAACCGACTCAGCCTGGCTGAGATTTATTACGGGCTAAGATTGCAGCTTCTTACGTACCTGCACGTGGCCCTGACCCACAGCGCCCGCCTCGTTGGCCGGCCCGGTTTACCAGGGGCGGTGTTGTACTTTACCGTAAAGGAACCGGTTATAAGGAGCGCCGGTCCCATGTCCCCCGACCAGGTGGAAAAGGAAATTATGAAAAAGCTGAAAATGCAGGGTTTTTTGCTGGGTGACCCGGAGGTAGTCAGGATGATGGATAACCGGATAGAAACGGGGTACTCCGAATTGTTCCCCGTGGCCATTAACAGGGAAGGTAATTTTTATGCTACCTCGTCTGTCGCTTCCCTGGAGCAGTTTACGGCTTTACGCTGCTACCTGGAACAGGTATTCGCCGAAACGGGCGGTGAAATTCTAAACGGCGTAGTGGCAGTAAACCCCTACAAGTACAAAAACATTTCGGCCTGTGTATTTTGCCCTTTTAAGCCCGTGTGCCAGTTTGATTTACTTTTGGCCGAGAACCGTTACCGGGCGCTGTCCCATCTGGATGATAACGAAGTATGGGCCCGGCTCCTTAGAAAGGGGGACCAATAGTTGGGTGGTACAAAATGGACCAATGAACAGATAACTGCTATTACCACGCGGAACTGCAACCTGTTGGTTTCGGCAGCGGCGGGGGCCGGAAAAACGGCCGTACTGGTAGAGAGAATCATCAGGCGGATAGTGGACCCGATAGACCCTGTTGATGTGGACCGCCTGTTGATAGTCACTTTCACTAAGGCGGCGGCCAATGAAATGCGGGAAAGAATAGGCCTGGCTATTGCGCGGGAATTAGACAACAACCCTGCATCGCTCCACCTGAACAGGCAGGCGACCCTGTTGAGCAGGGCCTTTATCACTACTCTCCATTCCTTTTGCCTGGATGTGGTAAGACAGTATTTTTACCGTTTGGAACTGGACCCTGCCTTCCGGGTCGCTGACGATGCAGAAGCGGCCCTCATGCTGATGGAAACGCTGGAAGACCTTTTCGAAGAACTCTACAGCAGCGGGGATGAAGAGTTTTTGGCTTTAGTGGATGCCTATGGGGGAGAACGGGATGACTCCAGGCTGCACCAGTTAATTTTGGATGTTTACAGGTTTGCTGTCAGCAACCCCTGGCCGGAATATTGGCTGGACAAACTGGAAGCTGCTTACAAACCCGATTCTATTAGTTCCTTCGAGCAACAGCCTTGGGTGCAGATTCTGCTGCAGTGGGCAGAACTCCAGCTTTCCGGGTGCCTGGTCAAACTCAAAGAGGCGGAAAAGCTGGCCCTCAGGCCCGGTGGGCCGGCGGCATATCTGGACAACCTGCGGGATGACATGGTGGTTGTCCACGACCTGCTGGCTGCCGCCCGTTCATGGGACGGTCTGCACCGGGCCTTACAGGATCTACAGTTTGGCAAGCTGAAGGCCTGCCGGAATAAGGACATCGACGAGACCCTTAAGGAAAGAACAAAGAAGCTGCGGGAAGAAGCAAAAAAGACTATTGCTTCCCTGAGCAGGGATTTGTTTGCCCGGCCGCTTGGCGAGCACGTGGCAGACCTGGAAAGGACCGCGCCTTATGTCAGAACCGTTGCCGGGCTGGTAAGAGCTTTTATGGAGCGGTACAGGGAGATGAAGACTGCCCGCGGGTTGGTAGATTTCTCTGATTTGGAACACTACTGTCTAAAGGTATTGCTGGACGAAAAATCAACGCCCCAGAAGCCAATGCCATCCCCAGTTGCTCTTGAGCTCAGGGAATACTTTGCGGAAGTGCTGGTGGACGAGTACCAGGACATAAATGCCGTTCAGGAAACCATTTTGCACCTGGTATCAAGGCAGGGCGAAAACGCCGAAAGGCCAAACCTGTTCATGGTGGGAGATGTCAAGCAAAGTATATACCGTTTCCGTTTGGCGGAACCTTCCCTGTTTATGAGCAAGTACCTGGCTTATCCCCGTACGGCGGGAGAGGCCTGCCGGGCTGTCGACCTGACCAAAAACTTCCGCAGCCGCCGGGAAGTGATTGACGCGGTAAACTATATTTTCCGCCAGATCATGACACCGCGGCTGGGAGAACTGATATATGATAATAAAGCTGAATTGCATTGTGGCGCTCTTTATGCCGATGTCCCCGGAGGGGGACCCCCTGCCGGAGGCCCGGTGGAACTCCATTTATTGGAGAAGAAGGTGGATATAGGCGCGCCCGGCGGCGAAGATAATGAACAACCGGATGCGATCGATGCGGGAGATGATGCGAGTAATACCGATGATGACCTGGCAGAACTGGATGCTACCCAACGGGAAGCCCGCCTGGTTGCCAGAAGGATTAAAGAACTGGTTAGCGGTACAGCGGAAAGGCCTGGGCCCCAGCTCCAGGTTTTTGATAAAACCACAGGCGGTTATCACCCTGTCAGGTACCGGGATATTGTCATTCTTATGAGGGCCACCCGGGGAGCCGCCAATATATTTGTGGAAGAGCTGCGGGGCGCCGGTATACCTGTTTATGCAGACCTGGATACGGGGTACTTTGCTGCTACTGAAATTGAAATTGTCATGTCCCTGTTAAAGATAATAGATAACCCCCGCCAGGATATACCGCTGGCTGCTGTGCTGAGGTCGCCTATTGTAGGTCTTACCGCGGAAGAATTGGCCCTTGTCCGGCTCTGCGCCCCTTCCCGAAACAGCCGGTTTTATGATGCTGTACAGGCTGCGGCAGCAGACGGCCCTGTGCCTGAACCTGTCAAAACTAGGTTGCAGGCCTTTCTAACCTCTCTCGAGCAGTGGCGTACCATGGCCCGGCAGGGTTCACTGGCAGGGTTGGTCTGGCGCCTGTACAATGAAACCGGTTATTACACCTACGTTGGCGGAATGCCAGGCGGCATGCAGCGGCAGGCCAACTTGCGGGCCTTATATGACCGGGCGCGGCAATATGAGGCCACTGCCTACCGGGGCCTGTTTCGTTTCCTGCGATTTATCGAGCGGTTTCAGGACCTGGGTAACGATTTGGGAACAGCCAGGGCATTGGGTGAAAACGAAGATGTGGTAAGGATAATGAGTATCCACAAGAGCAAAGGCCTGGAGTTTCCTGTGGTTATTGTGGCCGGCCTGGGCAAGCAGTTTAATACCGTTGACCTGAGGCAAAATGTGGTCCTGCATAAAGAACTGGGCATCGGGCTGCCTGTCATGGAGCCGGAGTTGCCTCTTACCTATCCGTCACTGGTACAGTCCGCCATCAGGAAAAAGAACCAGATGGAAATGCTGGCGGAAGAAATGCGCGTTTTGTATGTGGCTCTCACCAGGGCCAGGGAGAAGCTGATTCTGATTGGGTCAGCGGCGGAACTGGAAAAATGCGCGGCCCAATGGTGCCAAAATATGCTACATAAGGAGTGGCCTCTCCCCGATGTTAGCCTGGCAGGCGCTAAGAGTTTTCTGGACTGGATCTGCCCTGCCGTGGCCCGGCACAGGGAAGGACAGTCCATCAGGGACCTGGCCGGGTGTGATGAGGCGCCTGCAGGAGAGCCGGCGGAAGACAGGTCCCTTTGGAGTGTGCGTGTTTGGCGGCCGGGAGAATGTCTTGTACCACAGCCTGAAGAGCCCGCCGATTACGAAGAACTGTTGGAAAAGGTCAGGAAAATGGAACCCGTGGATATTACCGCCGGGCAGACAAAGGTTATCAGCGAAGCCCTGAGCTGGAAGTATCCTTTTGCTCTTACGGTGGTTAAACCTTCCAAGGCGGCTGTAACAGAAATAAAAAACTCTTTCGCAGGGATGGAGATGGAGGAAGCGCACGGCAGCCATCCTGCCGGGGAATTAGCAGTTTTGCGCAAATTTAATTTCATCAGGCCCAGGTTTTATCAAAATAAGAAGGGTCTGACGGCCGCCGAACGGGGTTCGGCTATGCATCTGGTGATGCAGCATTTAGACTTCAGGGGGGATTTGACAGAACAAGGCATTGCCCGACAACTGGCCCGCATGCAGGCCCGGGAATTGCTTACCGCGGAGCAGGCCAAGGCGATCAACCCAAAAGATATAGCGGGTTTCTTTAATTCGGAAATCGGGCGCCGCATGTTACGGGCGGACGAAATATACCGGGAACTTCCCTTTACTGTCACACTGCCGGCAGAAGTTATCTACAGCGACCTGCCTGCCGGTTGTGGGGAAGCGGTACTGGTGCAGGGGGTTATTGACTGCCTGCTGAAAGAGGGCGACGGTTTTGTTTTACTGGATTATAAAACAGACCGGCTCCCGGTGGAGAAAAACAGCCCCCCTGCGGGAGATGTCCTTCAGGTATTGGCTGATAAGTACAGGGGCCAGTTAAATATTTATGCCATGGCTGTTGAGCGTATATTGCAAAAACCGGTTCGGGCCAAATACATATATCTGTTTGCGGTGGGAAAGGCAGTAGAAATTGTTTGAAAAAAGGGTGATGATTTTTGGCCAAGGTCAGTTTTATCCATGCCAGCGATATTCACCTGGGGCACCGACAGTTTAACCTGGAACAGCGTTTCCAGGATTTCGGATTGGCTTTCAAGCAGGTGGTGGATACGGCTCTGGCAAGGAAGGTCGATTTTGTACTCATTGGAGGAGATTTTTTCCACAAAAGGGCTATCGATGCCGAGACTCTCAGACAAGCCATGGAATTACTGACGCCGCTCAAAGAAGCAGGAATTCCTGTCGTTGCCATTGAGGGTAACCACGACAAGGCTTTTTACCAAGAAAAAAGTTCCTGGCTCAACCTTTTAAATGCACTTGGCTACATAAAACTGCTGAAACCGGTTTACCGGGACGGTAAAGTAGCCCTTGCTGGGTGGGACCGGGAAGAAGGCGGCTGTATTTTGGAGGAACAGGGGATTAGAATCATCGGCCTGGGTTATCTTGGAGCTACAACGGCTCAACGACTGGAAGAAATTGCCGGTGAACTTGGTTTTTGGGCCGGTGATAAGGGGGAGAAGCCTTTTACCGTCTTACTTTTGCATGCCGCAGTTGACAGGCTGTTGGGTCAGGACCTGGGAGGAGTGAAAAAAGAAATTCTGGACAGCTACAGGGGGCAGGTGGACTATATTGCCCTCGGCCATATACATGCCCGCCAGGAAATTGACGACTGGGTCTATAACCCCGGTTCCCTGGAAAACTGTCATATTGATGAGGCCAAAGAGGGCCGGGAAAAGGGTTTTTATTATGTAACCGTAAACGGGTTGGAGAAAAAGGTAGAATATATCCCTGCCTCACCGCGGAGGGTATGTATTTTACCCATAGATATTACGGGTTCCGCCAATCCGGCAGAGGTGCGGGAAAAGATATGGCAGGAGCTCAGGAAGGCGGAAGTTGAAAAGCTTGACGAACCCATAGTTCAGATAGTCCTTAAGGGCGAAATCGAATTTTCTTCCCTGGCCATAGATGTAGCAGCTTTAACGAAAGAAATCAGGGAGGGAACGCAAAGCCTATATGTGGAGGTGCAAAACCACGCCAACCTGCCGGCTGAAAACATGGAAGGCAAGGACCGCAGTATGATGACCAGGGCGGAAATCGAGCGGCAGGTACTAAAACAACTGGTCGGCAGGCAGCATCCCGCATACCGGCACTTTGCCGATGAACTGGTCGGTCTTGTTATAAAGGTAAAAGAAGCATCGTTAAATGGGGAGCCGGCCCGGGAACTGATTGCCGAGATTGAAAAGCTGGCCTGCGAATTGCCGGAAGAGGACCTTTCTGCCGATATGGTTGCCGCGGCCGGGGGAATACCTGCCGTGGAAGGAGGGGAAGGCGTTGAAGATTCGGAAAATCAGGCTGCAGAACATTAAGAGTTACGTGGACCAGGAGATAACCTTTAACGAAGGAGTGAACTTCATTTCCGGGATTAACGGGGCAGGTAAATCTACCATTATTGAGGCTATCGGGTTCGCTCTTTTTGACCACCACCCGGGGACAATCGGCGAATTCCTCCGCTACGGGACGAAAACGGGGACAATAACGGTGGAATTCTGCGGCATTGATGAGCGCGAATACAGGGTGGTCCGTAAACTGGGTACCAGTTCCCTCTGGACCGTGTTCGATCTGGAAAGTGGCGGCGAACTTGATCTCCACGGAACCAGGGATGTAAAAAACTGGCTGAAGGAGGCCATGGGGATTGACCAGGACATGGAACTGGAGCACCTGTTCCGGGATATAGTAGGGGTCCCCCAGGGCACCTTTGTCGCACCTTTCCTGGAAACTCCGTCTTTAAGAAAAAAGAAGTTTGATGCCATTCTGAAGGTGGAGCAGTACAGGGACGCTTACCTGAACACGCGGGCGGCCGCAAAGTTGCTGGATGAGCGGATGCGCGAGCAGGAAAAGGACCTGGCTGTCCTTGCTGCTGAAGTGCAGGATTATGATGCAGTCAAAGCCCAGGTCCAATCGGTGACGACAACAATCAGGGAGTTGGAGGAGACACTGCAACAGTTGGAAGGTGAAGTACAAAACCGGGCTCAAAAAGTAACGGAACTGGAACGGTTAAAGGAGAGGCTGGAGAAAACGGAGGCGAGTTTGCAGGCCCTGGCGGCGACCATTGAAGGGCTGGAACAGCGGGAAAAGGACCTGAGGGAAAATCTGGCGCAGGCTGCCCAGGCCTACCGGGTCGTCCGGAATGCAGCGCCGGGCTACAAGGCTTACCTGGAACTGCAGGAAAAGGCTAAGCTGCTGGAAAAGCAGAAGCGGGAAAAGGAAGGGCTGGAACAGGAAGTTAACAGGTTGAAGCAGACCATGGCTGCGCTGCAGGCAGCTATTGGGGCCAAAGAGAAAGAGGCGGCCGCCCGGGCCGCAGATTTGCAGGCCGAAGAGAAAGAGCTTAATAACCGGTTGGCGGAGAACGCTGCTCTACTGGCCAAAGCAAAGGAAAAATATCAAAGGATAATGGCGGGTCAGGAAGCGCTTCTGCGTTGGCGACAAAGCGAAGAGAAGCTGGTTGGGGCCTGTGCCGGCCTGCAGGATATTTACCGTGAAATAAACGCCAAAGGCCAACTGCTGGAGGGGAGCCTGGTCCAGGAGGAAGCCGCCATATTGGAGCGGTTGGAAGAGCTAACTCCTTTGGAGGCGGTCGCCGAACAACTGGAAGCCCGGGAAAAGGAACTAAACCGGTCCCGGGAAGAATGGGCTAAGCTTAAAGAAAGACTCCACAGTCTGCAGAAAGACAGCCAGCAGGCCGCTGACGGTTTGTGTCCGTTTTTAAAGAGCCCCTGCCAGAATGTAGCGGGTGACCTGAGAGGTTTTTTTGCCAGGCAGATTGCGGAAGTGCAGAAAGAACTTGATTCCTTAAAGGAGACCGGCCTCCGACTGGCCGATGAAGTTAAGGAAGCCAAAGCGGCCAGGGAAAAAGTACTGGTCCTACGCGCTGAGAAAAAAAGGTTGCAACAGATACAACAGCAGAAAGAGGCAATGACTGGAGAAATTGCCCAGTTGACACTCCGTTTTCGCCGGCCGGATTTTGCCGAATTGTTGGATGAATTGCGGAAGACCGGAGATTTGCCGTCAGATGAATTGGAAAAGTGCTGTAATCTTTGGAACAGGGAATGGCAGGACGAAAGGGACTTGGACACTGTGTTGGCTGCTGTTGAAGCTGTTTTAGAACAGTCTGGGACACGGCGGGCAGCTAAGGAAAAGGATTTTAACGAGAGGTTGCAGGAGGCTTCCAATACTCTCACCCGGTATTCCACGGAAAAGGAAAACATTATCCGGGCCCTTGACCAGGTACAGGCCAAAAAGAAACTGTTGGCAGACGACCTGGCTGCCCTGGAACAAGAGAAGAAAAAATTGTCAGATATGGAAGCTCGGGTTGGGGAGACAGCCGGGAAAGCCGCCGCATTCAAGGGGGTGGAGGAGGCCCTGGAAAATACCCGGACGGCCCAGGAACAGCGCCGCCGGGATTATGAACTGTACATGGAAAACCGGGCGACAGCCGCCAAAAAAGACAGCCTGGAGCGGGAACTGCAAAAATTATCCGGTGAAATAGCGAACAAGAAGGACCAATACATTAGGCTACAGGAAGAAAAACAACAGCTTGTCAAAAGTTTTAACCCTACAGCCTATAATTTCGAAAAAGCTGAGTTGGACATGATAAAGCAGAAACATATTGCCCAGAACCAGATATTGCAGGAACGCAAAAATGACCTGCAGGAAGCAATCGAAAGGCTGGGTAGCCTGGAGAAAAAACTGGCCGCTATAAAGAAGCTGGAGGAAGACATGCGCCGGACACGCAAAACCCAACGGCTTTTGGAGGCCATTCGCGGTATCCTGAATAACGCCGGTGCGCCAATAGCCAAAGTTTACCTGGAAAACTTGTCCCGGGAAGCCAACGAAATTTACCGGCAGATTTCTTCCGAAAACGCCATGCTCGAATGGCGGAGTGATTACGACATCTGTTTGACGGACAACTTCCAGGGCAGGGAACGGGTGCGCATTTTTAAGCAGTTTTCCGGCGGGGAACAGATGACGGCTGCGCTGGCAGTAAGGTTAGCGCTACTCAAACAGCAGTCGCAGGTGCGGATAGGTTTCTTTGATGAGCCGACGGCCAACCTGGATACCGACCGGCGGTTGAACCTGGCCGATACCATTCCCAGGGTCACAGGAGATTTTGACCAGTTGTTTATTATCAGTCACGATGATACCTTTGATTCCATGACCGATAACATCATCCAGATAAAAAAAGACACTGAAGCGGGATCAATGTTGGAATAGCTTCGGAACAACGGTTGTTTCACCATTACAGGGCACAGGGAATAATTCTCAAAATGCGAAAGTCCAGTTAATACTCTTTATGTTAAGTGAATTTTGTATTATATTAAAATAGGGTTAGGTGTAAACAAGCGCTACTGGGAGGAACCTTAATTGACAAAGAAGAATTCCTTCATCTACATAATTATTGTTTTCTTGCTGCCGGTTTTGGTTGCTGCCGGATGCGGAAGCAAAGAATCTTCTATGGGTACGGTAGTTGCCGATGGAATTCCTCCGGAGATTGCCAAGGTTGCCGTAGGAGTACTTGATGCCTATATGTCCGCCGATTGGGCGGCCTTATATGATTATATTCATGTTGATATTCAGGGCACGGTAACTAAAGAAGATTTCATACGACTGCGCACAGAGGCCAGAAATCGTATAAAATTAAAATATCAAGGTTACAGGATTGAAAAATTAAAATTTATAAAAACATGGCGAGACCCGGCGAATCAGGAACTGCTTTTTAACAATGTAGCTGAAATAACCTACACTGTAACTGTTGAAGGCTCTAAAGGAATACAGGAAATTAAGAGCAACCTTTATCTGGCCAAAGGCCCTGACGGAAAATGGGCTTATCTCTGGCCAAAAAATTGAGGGGGATATAGTATGCATCGTAAGATACTTATATTTTTTGTAATAATGGTGTTGTTTTTCGGGGTAATGGGATGCGGTCGAAAGGGACCGGCGGCCAAGGTTAGCCCTCCGAAGCCTAACATAGCTCCTGACATAGCTGAAATAGCCACCCAGGTTTTGACCAGCACTGAGCAGGAAGATTGGGACAAGCTTTATGGGTATCTGCACCCTGATATTCAGGCTTTAATAACAAAGGAGCAATTTGCTAAACAGATGGCGGAAAAGAAAAGCCATATGAAGATTAAGTATGAGAACTTTGCCCTGGTAAAAGTAAAGATGCTCCCCGAGTGGCAGGACCCCTTTGAGTCAAAAATCCCATACAGGAATGTGGCGGAAGTCTACTATACTGTGAAAGTGGATACGCCCAAAGGAGAGAAAGAGATAACCAATACCCTGCACTTGGTGAAGGTCAACGGTGACTGGAAATATCTCTGGTCAAGGATATAACAGGATACCGGGGATTGATGAAGTGAACCGGATATAACAGAGGTCGTAACGCGGAAAGTTACGGCCTTTTTTGGCATAAAAAGCTAAGCTTTACCCGGAAGGTCTTGGCGAAGCCTACCTTTTTAAAGCATGTTAGTAAGGCAAGGGAATATTTGCTTCAATTAATTACAGGCAATAAAGCAGGAACCCTGTTAATTTGGTTATAATAATTCTATTATGGTATTAGAAAACTGTTATATGGAGGAGCAAGATGATACCCATTCGTGACAGCATTCGACCGCGGACCTTTCCTATTGCCAATGTTACTTTGATAATGGTAAACATACTGATATTCATTCACGAACTTAGTATGGGGCCGCGGGAACTAACCCTTTATTTCTACAGGTACGGAGTCGTACCGAAAATTGCCACAGCCAGCTTTTTGACAGGGAATTTTTCTCCGGAAGTCTTGATACCTTTTTTTACCACCATGTTCCTGCATGGCGGTTGGCTGCATGTTTTAAGCAATATGCTTTTTCTCTGGGTTTTTGGCGATAATATCGAAGACCGGTTAGGGCATTTTCGGTATTTGATTTTTTACCTGCTGGTGGGAATTGCGGGAAGCATAGGCCAGGTCCTGGCCAATCCCCTGGCGGAAGAACCGCTGGTTGGCGCCAGCGGCGCCATAGCCGGGGTTTTGGGGGCTTACTTTGTCTGTTTTCCCAGGTCCAGGATAGTTACCCTGATTCCTATTTTCTTTTTCTTTACTTTTGTGGAAATTCCGGCTTTGATATTTTTAATCCTCTGGTTTCTGATTCAGGCTTTTAACGGGTTGGCCTCAATCGGGGCGCCCGGTAATGTGGTGGCCTGGTGGGCTCACATAGGAGGTTTCATTGCCGGCATGATTCTTATCAGGCTGTTCCCCAAAAGAGCTCGCGCCTATCGCTAGATTTTTGAATTGACGTGCGAACGTTTGTTCTGTATAATTTTGTTAGGGAATCACCGGAGGTGTGGCGGGCCTTGGATACTTTGGAAAAAATGAGGATACTGGGAGGAGCGGCCAAATACGATGTTTGTGCTGCGACTGGGTGCAGTTCCGGCCACAGCAAAGGCTTTCAGGGAGCCATACGCAATGTGGTATGCCATAGCTTCCTGCCCGATGGAAGATGTGTTTCCTTATTTCGGGTATTGATGACCAACGCCTGCCAAAAAGACTGCTTCTACTGTCCTAACCGGGTACAGCGGGATGTTCCTAGAACCGGTTTTCAGCCGGAAGAACTGGCCAAATTATTTATGGAATTTTATCGGCGCAATTATGTAGAAGGTCTTTTTTTAAGTTCAGGAGTTTCCTACCGGCCGGAAAAGACCATGGCTGATATGCTGAACACCGTGGAACTCCTGCGGTTTAAATATCAATACAAGGGGTATATCCATTTGAAAATTTTACCCGGTGCGACCTATGATTATGTGGAAAAAGCCACCGAGCTGGCTACCCGGGTATCCATAAACGTAGAAGCTCCTAATCAAAAGCGTTTAAAGAGTTTAAGCAAAACCAAGAATTTGAGTGATGATGTGCTTGTGAGAATGAAATGGGTTAACAAACTCATGGGTCGAAACAGGTTGCCAGCCGGCCAAACCACTCAATTTGTCGTGGGCGCGGCAGGAGAAAGTGATGCAGAAATACTGGGCAGCGTCAACAATTTGTACCGGAATTACGGTTTGCATAGGGCCTATTTCAGCGCTTTTCAACCGATCCCGGAAACCCCGCTGGAAGATGTGGCGGCAACGCCTTTGCTGCGGGAACACAGGTTGTACCAGGCCGACATTCTGATGCGGCAATACCGCTTAACCTTTGAAGAACTGTCCTTTGATAAGAACGGAAATCTGCCGCTGGAGATGGACCCTAAGCTGGCAGTGGCTTTAAAAAATATAGACCGGTATCCATTGGAAGTAAACAAAGCTTCGTATTACGAATTGCTAAGGGTGCCCGGCATTGGCCATACTTCGGCCGGCAGAATTATTAAGGCCCGGAAGAGTTGCCGGATTACCGAGATAACCCAATTGAAACGAATGGGTGTGGTGGTGACAAGGGCGCTGCCTTTTTTGACTGTAAACGGCAAAATCTATAACAGCTTTAAACATGTAGAACAATTGGCCCTATGGAGTGATGAAGGTGTTGATTTATCGCGGGTTAACTCCCCGCTCCTTTTTGAAGGCAGCCTTGCTTCTGCGGTTAAATAAGGGAGTTTCGTTTCTGGCTGATGAAGCCGGTGCGGGAGATCAAGATTATACCCTGGAACAACTGGCCGATGAATACTGTAAAAAGTACGGCCGGGTCGATTGGCTTTACCGGCCCAGGCAGCTTAATCAGTTGGAAAAAATACTGCTTTATGCGGCCCGTTTTCGGTCTGCTGACAATAATTTTCTTATTTTTACAGTCATAAATCAGGCTTTGGAGCAGGGAATCGGCGTTGTACTGGGGAAATTAACACCTGAAGCGGCGCAACTGTACTCCAGGGCCAGGCAGGTCTGGGCCGAAATTCACCGGGTCAAGGGGTTTATCAGGTTCCACCCGGCAAAAAACCGGACCAAAACCCTAGTGGGCAGGGCGGAGTTCAGACACTGCATAGAAGATATATTGCTGCAGCATTTCCGGCGCCGTTATCCGAAGGAGACAGTGGTTATTATAAGAGGTTCAGAGGCCTATATTTTACTAAACAACCAGGTTAGGGTTTACCCATACAGTCAATTGGGGTTGGAATTTGATGAACATGAATTCGACTCTTTCTGGGATGTTTATTATGATTCGCAGACGGTGGAAGGCCGCCTGAACAAGAAATTAGCCAGGAAGCACGTCCCGAAAAAACTTTGGTCCTGGGTGCCCGAAGGAAATAAGCTAAAATAAACAGGGGCCCGCTATCTTGAATTTCGAGAAGCTTTGGCCAGGGTAAAAGCGCTTTTGTAACTGCATGTATTCAAATCCAAACCAAAATACCTGGGGCCGGTTATCCCCATTTGTAAATTTCTCATTTGCAGGAGGTTTTTTAGTCTGTATCATCCAATATAATATTATATAAAATTAAATTAAGGAGTGGTTGAAATGGCGGAGTACAGGGTTGTTGAGGTAGCTCGGCTGGACGATTGTGGTGATCTTGGGGAAAGGGAGTCCCAGATCAAGGAGTTCGAGACCACGTTGAACGAATTTTGCTCGGTAGGGTGGGATATCGTTTCCACTAAGCTCTTGTATACCGACAACGGCTCCGTGCGAAGAGCGCTAATCGTGCTGGCCAGGTAACCTCGCAGCCTCAGCTATTGTACTAAAAGCCGCACCTTGTATTAACTACACTCCTTCCAATTAACACTGCTCTAATTCATTTGGAAAATTAAATAGGGTAAAAAACTTAATAATTAAAAGGAAAGAGAGCCTTAATGGCTCTCTTTTTCCGAAGATGCTGTCAGTGCGCCCACGGGGCATACCTTGACGCATTCACCGCACTGGGTGCAGCGGGATTCGGCCAGTTTTACCTCCCCAAAAGTTGAGACCTTTCGGTCCATACCCCGCTTGATAAAACCGATGGCGCCTACCTTGACTTTATTCCTATCTACCCAAACACACTGCCCGCAAAGAACGCAGCGGGAAGGATCGAAACTGAACGATTGGGGACTGTCATCCACAGGCGTTTCCTTTACAAGGCTTCTTAACCGGGTAAGCTTAAGTTTTAGTCCCCGTTCTTTGGCCATTTTTTGTAAAGCACACTTACCGTTTTTGGCACATTTGGCACAACCTAAACGGTGATTGGACAGCAGCAGTTCGAAACCTGTCCGGACTAATCTGTCTACCCGTGGGCTGCGTGTCCTGACTACCATGCCTTCTTTTACAGACAGGGTACACGACGTAACCGGATTAGGCATTCCTTCGACCTCTACGAAACAAAGCCGGCAACTGGCCTCGGGACGTTCAGCTTCCTTAACGCCGCAGAGATGCGGTATATAAATGCCGTTTTCCAGCGCTGCCCAAAGGAGTTTTTCGCCTTCGGTAACCGAAATTTGTTTATCATCGATTGTTATTGTTACCGTTTTACTCATGGTTGCCACCCCCTTCTACCGCAACAGGCGGTGATACTTTCACGACTGCCTGGTACAAGGGTAGGCAGGTAACCAAACAGTTATCGCACTTGACGCATTTATCCTGGTGAATGTCTTTTAGCATGTCGGGCTTGGTGTAAACGGCTTCAACAGGACAACTGCCTACGCAGGCATCACACAGTTTACTGCACTTTGCGGGGTCTATAATATAACTGATTAAGTCTTTGCACATGAGTGACGGGCACCGTTTTTCCTGAATATGGGCTTCGTATTCATGGCGGAAAAAGCGAATGGTGGTTAAAACCGGGTTGGGAGCAGTCTTACCCAGGCTGCATAAAGAACCTGCTTTGATATCTTCTCCCAGCTCTAAAAGTAAGTCTATATCTTCTGGCTTGCCCTGGCCTTTAGTGATATCTGTAAGGATTTCCAGCATCTGTTTGGTGCCCAGACGGCAGAAGGTACACTTACCACAGGATTCTTTTTGCGTAAATTCCAGGAAGTACCGGGCTATTTCCACCATGCAGTCGTCTTCACTTAACACAACCAGACCGCCTGACCCCATCATTGCTCCTGCCTGCTGTAAGGAATCAAAGTCTATTGGTAGGTCGAGTGAGGATTCGGGAAGGCAACCGCCTGACGGCCCGCCGATTTGCACGGCTTTGAAGGGTTTGTCATCTTTAATACCGTTACCGACGTCATATATCAGGGTCCGTAATGTGGTACCCATCGGAACCTCGGCCAGACCAGTGCTGACAACCTTACCGGCCAGCGCAAAAACAGCGGTGCCGGGACTATCAGGGGTACCGATACTCTTAAACCAGTCAACACCTTTACGAATGATATGCGGAACGTAAGACAAGGTTTTGACGTTATTTATTACCGTAGGTTTTCCACGCAAACCGGAAACGGCAGGGAAAGGAGGCCGGTGGTTAGGGATCCCGGGTTTTCCTTCCATGGAGGCAATTAAGGCTGTTTCTTCTCCACAAACGAAAGCTCCCGAACCCTGGAAGATTTCTATGTCAAACCCGAAATCACTACCGAGAACAGAACTTCCCAGTATACCCTTTTCTCGCGCCTGTTCCAGAGCTGTGCGCAACCGTGTAATAGCCAGCGGGTATTCGGCTCTTACGTAAAAGTAACCTTTGGAGGCTCCAACGGCGAAGCCCGCAATCATTAAGCCTTCAATTACCTGATGCGGATTTGATTCCAGCAGGGCCCGGTCCATAAATGCACCGGGGTCGCCTTCATCTGCGTTGCAGATTACGTATTTTTCGGGGCTTATGGCCTGGTGGCAGATTTCCCATTTTACTCCCGTTGGGAAACCGGCGCCGCCACGGCCCCGCAGTTTGGCATCTTTGATTTCGGCCACCACTTCCGCGGGCTTCATAGACAGGGCTTTGGCCAGGGCACTGTAACCGTCACGGGCCAGGTATTGATTAATGTCCTCAGGATTAATCAGACCGCAATCGGCCAAAACAATTTTTTGTTCATAAACACCGCGCGGAAAATCTTCGAAAGTAGGGAACATGTCATTGGGTTCAAGGGCCGCCATGGCAAAATCAAAGCAAGGGTCGTCATTTTCCAGGTAATCTGAGACCAGGCGTTTGGCAATACCCTCATCGACAGAGCCGTAACATAGAGGTGGGAAGCCCGGCTTGTAAATAATGACCATGGGTTCGGCGTAACAGTGTCCCATACAACCTACTTCCATAACCTCTACATCCAATTGGCGGTTTTCAACTTCTTTCCGGAAAATATCGAGAACTTCCAAAGCTCCGGCTGCTCTCCCACATGTTGCTGTTCCAACAAGAACGCGGGCTTTTTCCTGCCACTTAGAAATCTCCTGCAGGGCATCGTTTTTCAGGATTTCATAATTTTTTTCTACTGTAGCATTCATTGGCTCTCACCTGTTTCTTCCTGCTTTTGTTTTTCCTGCGCTTTCTTTTCCATTTCAAAGCCCAGGAGAATACCATCGACACGTGTAGGCCTTACTTTTCCTTCAATTTTTTCATCAATAACAACCACGGGGGCCAGGGCGCAGCAGCCAACGCAGGCTACCCGTTCCAGGCTGAATTCGCGGTCCGGTGTGGTTTCTCCTTCTTTAATGTTTAAACGGCGGGCAAAAGAGTCCATAATGATATGGCCGCCCGTCATATGGCAGGCCGTGCCCATACATACCTTAATCTGGTGCTTACCGGGCGGGTTCAACCGGAACTGGTTGTAAAAGGTGGTGACTCCGTAGATTTCTACTTCGGGAATATCGAGTGCTTCAGATATTTGCTGCATTGCCTGTTTTGGCACGTATCCCAGATTGTGCTGTACTTCCTGGAGAATGGGCAGCAATTTTTCTCGGTCAGCATTATTCTTTTGCAGCGCTTTCTCCGTGACCGAGCGAATTTCCTTCAATTCCTGTTCTGAAAGCTGAATACCCATACGTTATCCTCTCCCTCCTTAAAAAATGGCTGGCAACCTGCTAAAATACGAAACTTCCCCCAAATTATCGCAAAATTCTGCTCATTTCCACAACTCTATTTTAAACTAAAACTTTAAATAGGACAACAAAAAAACTAAAAATAATATATACGGAGTATTTAATAGGATATAAATTTATTTTATATATATGGTAAAAAGAGGCCTTAACCTGAAAGTCAACCGGCCGATTATTGCTAAGTATTTCAGAAAATGAAATGAAAAAGGGATTCTGTTTGTCACCGGCGGGACGACAAAGTATAATGATTAAAGGAAAATAATAGGAGGAAGCATTGGTATGACTAATATGGCGGATAAGATCAAGGGTTGTCTTTTTGGCGTTGCGTGTGGGGATGCTTTGGGAGCGACTTTGGAATTTATGAGCCGGGAAGAAATCAGGAAGAAATACGGACGTTTGACGGAACTTACCGGCGGTGGGCACTGGCGGCTTAAACCGGGTGAAGTCACCGATGACACTAAAATGACTGTTGCTGTCGCCCGGGGCATTGTCAGTAACCCTGTTGACCCAATACCTTGTATTCGGGAAGAATTTATCAAGTGGTTTCAGACGGATCCGCCAGATATCGGGACCACGACGAAGATTGCTTTAAACCTTCTCACCGAAGGTTTGACCTGGGAAGAAACGGCCGGGCGGGTCATGGAAATCAGAGGCGAGCATGCGGCCGGCAACGGTTCTTTGATGCGTACTGCGCCCGTTGCATTGGCGTACCTTGATGAACAATTAATAAGGGACATGGCCCGTAAGCAGTCTATGCTTACCCACCCCCATCCTGATGCCTTATTTGCCTGTGAATTATATTGTTTAATTTTGCGGGAGATTCTCACCGGTTCCGGGATAAATAGCGCTATTTGGAGTATGCTGGAGCGTGAGGACAGGGAAGATACCTACCATAGCTTTCTGCAAAATGCCGGGGAATCGGAGATTGACAGCGGCGGTTATGTGGTCAGCACGCTTCGCACAAGTCTGTGGTGTCTACTCAGGACCAGCAATTTTGAGGAAGCTGTGGTTAAAGCCGTCAATTTTGGGGATGATGCGGATACTTGCGGGGCGGTAACAGGGGGCCTGGCAGGAGCGTATTACGGATACAAAGGTATTCCGGACAGGTGGAAGAAAGCCATAGTATGCAGGGACGAATTATCGCAATTGGCACAGGAACTATATAGGATAAGAAGTAAGAAGGCATAAGGGGCCAACCTAAATCGGCTTCTGCAAAGAAAAGCAATGTAAGCCGGGACTTTAAAAAATTTAGAAAGCAGCATGATAAAAGCAGGAGAATTTCTTGCTTTTTTTGCCAAAATGACGGTGAAAAAAGCCAAAATAATTGGTTGTACAGAAAAATATTTCTAGTATCGGAAGGGAATTATAGGGGCTTGTCGAAAATATAACAAAACATAAAAAAAGCCTTGTCTTTTGCTTAACTTTTTATTAAGTTTTTTCGATATAAATAATGACTAGAAAGGCTGGTTTTTATATAAAACAATATGAAAAAACAATATGAACTTTAAGAAACTAAGGAAGGGTCGGGGTCATGCGTACTGGTAAAAACTATGTTAAATGGGTTATTGGCGGTTTTTTATTCATTGCCATTTGTGGAGGTTTATATTGGTTGCTGCACCAGTCGGATAACGAAACAAAAAGGGAAACCCGAAACCAGGAATTTATCTCTCTTCAGGTGGTGCAGTTTTACCTGCATCTTCCGGGCGGGGACATTATAATTGGCAGGAAAAATCCTAATTTCAGAAAGGTATTGCAATTAGCCGAAGATGTAGTCACTTCTGTAAGTGAACCTTTGGCTTCACCTTTAGAAGGGGTTCAGGAAGTGGAAAAGGCTGTTTATGAAATTCAGAGTAACAGTGTGGCGCTGAGTGTATGGCTTATCAATCCGCAAAAAATAAGTACAAAGATTCCGGCTAAAGATGGAGAAACAGCTGACAAATTTAAAAACAGGGTCATTGAAACAGACCGTATTATGATTGTACTTGGCGGAAAATACATGGGGCAGGTGCTGACAAAGGAACCGGGAAGAGATGATAAATGGTTAGCCTGGAAAGTATCCCATGAACAATTGATGCGATTGGTGGATGTGGTAAGGGTCGGAGGACTTTAATTTTTTGGAGGGATGGTAATGGAGGGGCGCTATAGTAACGAAATTCCATTTACCAAAGCTTTGACTATATTTGCTGTTATTGCCATTGTTATATTCGCCTTGGGTATTGGGATTGGAGAGATGTTTTTTTGGGACCAATATGAGACCATCAATCCCCTGGACAAAGAAATAGAATATTATAAAGGTATTGTAGCCAGGCAAAAGGATAACGACAATGCTTTAGTTGAACTTGGTTGGCGTTATTACAGAAAAGGAGATTATCAACAGGCTGTAAAGAACCTTGAAGAAGCTGTCCGGATTAATGACAGTAATCCGGCGGCTCACTTTAACCTTGCTTTAAGCTATAAGGAAATAGGTCTACTGGAAAAAGCGGAAGAGGAATTCAACAAGGTTTTACAAATTAGCCCTGATCATAAATTGGCTCCCTTTTACATGGGGAAGATGTATTTTGAGCAAAACAGGTATGATGATGCTATCAAGCAGCTTGTTAAAGCTACAGAACTGGACCCTGCTTCGGCGGATGCATCTTATCTGTTAGGACAAGCTTATCAAGCAAAAGGATATAATGAAGAGGCGCTGGCTGCATATGAGAGGGCGCTGGAACTGGTTCCGGGCCATTCGGAAGCCAAAGAGGCCTATTATAAACTGCAGGCTCAGGTAAAAAAGAAGTGAAATGGATGAAGACTGATACAGCTTTGGAGGTAAATTACCGATGCTGGAGACAAAACGCCTGATAACGCCAAATACGATTGCTGTGTCATTGCTGCTCATTATTTTCCTGGTATTGGCAATAACCGTTTTGGGGCAGCGCAATACCCAGCAATGGGCCTACTCGGGTCTGCGGGTTTATAATGTTATATTTGGTTATGGTTCAAACACCTTAAACCACCCTTCTGCCGTGGCAGTAGGCCTTAAAGGCGAGGTTTTTGTAGCAAATGCCGGAAACAGAAAAATTATGGTTTTTGCTGAAAATGGGAGATATTTATATAGTTTCAGCGGGCCGGGAACGGGTTTGGCGGAACTAAAAAATCCGGTGGCAATAGCGGTGGGGCCGAACGGAGATCTATACGTATCCGACCATGACAGGAAAGAAGTAATAGTGTTTAAAAGTTCCGGTGAATACAAATATACCGTTTCTGCTGACAAACCAGCGGAATTTATCCCTAATGGGATTATAGTGGGGGAAAAGGGCCGGGTGTTCGTTGTGAACGAACATGACCGGAGTTTATATACGTTTTCATCAGAGGACAGAAAACTGAAAAAACTGCCGGGGGGCGCAAAAAAGGGAGGCTTCAACATTAGCGGAGATTTGTGCTGGGACCCGGATACAGGGAAGTTCTACGGTACAGATATTGAAAATAAACAGGTTGTAGTTTTGCAAAACGGAGAGTCCGTAAAGTCATGGGGACAGAAATATCTGTCGGCGCCTGGCGGCATTGCCTATGACAGATCCCACAAGCTTGTGTTCGTCAGTGATTCAGTGCGGTCACAGGTAGTAGTTTTCGGAGCGGACGGTAAATACAGGGGTCAGTTTGGCAGCCTTGGTGAAAACAAACACAATTTTAGTTTTCCTGAAGGGCTGGCCATGGACCAGCGAGGAAAGTTGTATATTGCCGACAGGGGAAACAACCGGGTAGTTATATATGAATTCAGATAGTTAATTGACCCGGATTCTTTAAGTTTAAATTTTACCGGTGAAATCACCAAAGGGGGAGATGCCAGGAATGTTAATGAGAAAATCGCTTATATTGGCTTGTTTTTTCCTCTTTACTGTTATTTCCCCCGCCCTGGCAGCAGTTACTATTGACGGGGTTAAGATCACTTATGAATCTCCTACAACGAGTGTCAGCACCGTCTATTTCCAGGGTACTCCTCCCTTTACCATATACTGCAGTCTTGACGGCCAGGATTGGAGCCAGAAGGCAACTGGTGTGACTGTGTCTTCTTTTACATATACCGGATGCAGGAACTACGTAAATTATTACTTTAAAATACAGGACAGCACAGGGAGTACTGCGGTGGGGGTAGCTTTTCCCCCTGACAACAACCCGCATGGTTCGTATAAAATCGATAGCAGTTACTGTGCTGCCTGTCATGTCACCCATGCCGCATCCGGAGTTTATCTGATGAAAGCGCCCAATGCCGTAGCTCTTTGCACCACCTGCCATGACGGAACTCAAAGCAAATATGACGTTATGAACGGCAGGGTCAAACTTCCTAACGGGGACTGGGCTGAGACTTCCGGCGGGCCATTCGGAGCGTTGCGTACAGAGGAGAATTTGCCCGTGGGAGAATCGGTATATTCTGCTGTTTATGCAGGATATACGTCTGAGAGCAATGTAGCCATTAATAATAGTCCTACTTCCATTCATAACCTTGGTGTTTCTTTTAATGTGGCTCCCGGTGGCGTGAGTGACCGGCTGACAGGTCTGAGCTGTGAAAGCTGCCACGACCCCCATGGGAAAGGCGGGAACTTCAGGAACTTGCGAACAGTTATCCGGGTAACGGATACGCTGTCTGTAAATGTTAATTTTCGGGCTTTTGCGGAAACCGATCCCGCCAAATCGAGCGGGTACGGTGAAAATATTACCTATGATACGGGCAGTATCTATTTTTGTTCGGCCTGCCACAGTGATTACAACCAGCCTTCGGGAAGCGGAAGCGTGGCGGCCACCTCCACCCAGCAGCCCGGTTTTCCACTTACTGCCGCTTCTATGAACAAGTTTATCCATGCAGTAAACACTCCCCTCTACTATAAAGGCGAGTACCTCACAACGTCTTTGCCCCTGGAAGTTGGGACAGGCGTCAACACTATAGTTTGCATTACCTGTCATCATTCCCACGGTACTGCCAGGAAGGGAATAAGCCAGAGAACCGGTTCCACTGCCTTGATTCGTCTGGACAGGCAGGCTGTCTGCGAAGAATGCCACAAAAAGTAAACCGGAGGTACTGTAATGCGGCTGAATGCTTTACTGAACAAAATCAGAGAAAAAAAGGTAAACAAAAAAGATTTAATAATAGCCATTTTGATTCTGATCATTGCTGCGCTTATTTTCTTTGGCTGGTACTACTTCCGAACCAAGCGCAACCCTTTTACTGTAACCTTTACTCCACCGGATAAGCATAAATACCTGTTCAGTATTTATGAACCCGGCGTTATGAGCAGGCCATTGGGAGTGGCTGTCAGTGAATGGGGCGATGTTTTTGTGGCCGACAGCGCTAACCACCGGGTGGCAGTTTTTGATGCCAACGGAGCTTTTAAAGCTGTTTTGGGCAAACAGGGCGCAGGCCCTGGGGAATTTAACTACCCGACAGGAATTGCGGTATACGGCCGGAAAATTTATGTTGCTGATTTCTACAACCGCCGTGTCCAGGTATTAAATTTTGACGGCAAACAGCTGAGCGTTTTACCCAGGGGAAAAGACCTGAGAGAACTTGGCGGCAACATTTTTCCGGTTACTGTGGCTGTTGACCGGAGTGGGAATGTTTATGTTTCGGATGTCAGCCAACACCGGATTGTGGTGTTTGATGACAGCGGACGGTTTGTCCGGTACTTTGGGCGCGCCGGCAGTAATCCCGGTGAATTGTCATATGTGAACGGGATAGCTGTAAATGAAGATGCAGGCGAAATTTATCTCGCTAATTCAAATAATGGGCGGATAGATACTTTTGACCTGAACGGCCGGTATCTGCCCGACAGGATAAGCGGTAAAGGTGCGGCCAATCCGAAAGGGGTTGCTTTTGAAGAAACCTCGGGCAACCTGTATGTTGCGGATACCCTGGCCCATAAGATCCATGTTCTGGATAAGCAGGGCAATGAAATTGAAACAATAGGCCAGCGGGGGCTGGATATAGGCCAGTTTAATTTTCCAACGGCTGTCGCTGTGGACAACCGAGGCAGGATTTACGTGGCTGACCGGGAAAACAACAGGATTCAAGTCTTTGGCAGATAGATGTTTATGGCGCACAGAGAATACTTTGAGACTTCAGTTGTCTGTGATGAAAGGGGAGAGAGGCATGCGGAAGTTTAGATACAAAAAATTGTTAATTTTAATTGCCGTTGCAACTGTAGCGGCCAATGTAGCCTATTTTGCCTCTCCGGCCCGGTCACAGCAGGGTACCTACTTCAGCGACGAATTTAATATGGGCGCCTATGACTGGACTTCTGTAAAGGGTAACTGGGCAGTTGTCAACGGCCAATATACGGAATTAACCAAACCGGATACGGAAACCAACTGGGCTGCCGCCGGGTCACTCAGTTGGACGGACTATGCGGTGGAAGCCAAAGTATATTCCAATGACCGGACAGGCCAATTCTATATTGCCGGCAGGTGGCAGGACGAAAACAACCACTACGGCCTGGAATACAGTTGTGATGAGACAGGGGCTGCCGGTGCCAATTCTGCCAGGTTTGTCTTATACAGCAAGAAAAACGGAGTAAGGTATAACCTGCTGACTATGGAGCGGGCAACGAACCCGAAGGTACCTTATATAGGCGAGGACGCCGCTACTGTTCCCAATAATCCTTACCCGGCAGTTATAAAGGTCAAGTTTAAGGGTTCAAATATTGAAATATATTGCAACAACCAGTTAATCGGATTCACAGCCGATACTTCCTTGAACTACGGCAAGATTGCGCTGGGCGAATTTAACAGACAGGTGTACTTTGATGATATTTTTGTCTGGGATGTTACTCCGCCTGTTATTTCATCGGTGACGGAAAAAGAAATTGCCGGAACTGCTGCAACCATCAGTTTTTCCACCAATGAATCCACCTCTTACCGGATTGATTACGGCCCGACGGAAGCTTACGGGTTTTACAGGACGCAAACGGCCAGGGACTTTAAACATGAAGTTGATTTGACCGGTCTCTCTTTAAATACCCAATATCACTACAGGATTACTGTGACTGATGCAGCAGGCAACACAACAGTAAGTGCAGACCGCGTATTTACCACCGCTGCCGAACTTGATACGGTGGCTCCCAGTGTGTACAATGTTTCTTCCGGCGATATTGCCGCCGATACGGTTACGATCTACTGGAATACAAGTGAGCCCGGCAACTCCATTGTGGATTACGGCACCGAACCGGGTGTTTACAAATGGTCAATTTCGTACGATGCCAGAACCACTGCCCATGCCGTTTACCTGAAGAGGTTGGAAAACCTGACCACCTATTACTTTCGTGTTAAGTCACGGGATCTGAGCGGTAATCTGGGTATTTCGGGGGAGTATTCCTTTACCACTTTAAATGACCTGAGGCCAAAAATAACTGCGGTTAAGACAGGTTCAACACCTACGGTTAACCTTTCTGTGTACTGGAAGGACGTTCCTGAAGCTGTAAGTTACAAAGTTTATGTTTCCACCTCAAATGATTGGGGAGCGCCGGTGGCGACCATCGCTGATGAAGCGGGCAAGACACAATATACATATTATCAAGGTTCTCTAACGGCTTATACAAACTATTTTGTCCGGGTTTATGCCATTAACGGAAGTGGTCAGATGGGTTACAGCACCATTAGGGTTTTTCCTCCGGGGAACAACCCACACGGCAACCCACACGGATACTATTGGGACAACCCAGAGCTTTGCGGCAACTGCCATTATACCCATTCGGCCCTGGGACCCAAGTTGATAAAGGAAGTCAATGCCGACCGTTTATGTGTAACATGCCATGACGGGACCCAGAGCAAGTATGATGTAATTAACGGCAAGTTACTTGGGCCCACGTCAGATCAGACGAAAGACCCCAACGGTGTTTGGACAGATGTTTACAGGACTACCTGGTACAATTCCATTGCCGGACCTTACGGGTCCATAGGAGGAGCAACGGCGGCCGGTTCTGCTTACATACCGACTTCCAGACATGACCTCAATATATATAACTACGCTGCACCGGGCAATAATATTGAGAACGTTGAGGTGGCTGATGCCAACCTGTCCTGCAGTTCCTGTCATGACCCCCATGGGTCCGATAATTACCGCAACTTACGCACAAACATGAATGTTCTTAATACCGAAAATCCCCCGCTTATCACGGTGGAGGCCTATGCTGTCACAGACCCTGCCAACAAAAGGGAAAAAACTGTCTATGTGAGGGGGGCCGTTGAATTCTGCGGCGCCTGCCACAGTGACTTTAACCAGGGGGCCGGCGCCAGCCGGAATGCTATTAGCACTACGCAGCAGCCGGGGATGACCTTGTCGAATGCATCCATGCATATGTACATGCACCCGGTTAATGTCAGCGCGCAGTATGTGACCAAGACGGCTTACGCAGTCCCCCTGCCTGATTATCTGCCTTACGAAAACGGAAAAATTATCTGCCAGACTTGCCACTACACCCACGGTACCACAAATACCGGCAAACATATCAGACGCGACGGGTTTGAGTCCACCTGCCTGAAACGGTTTGACAAAACCACGGGTTGTGAAGACTGCCATGATAAGACCAACCATCCCGATTAAAAGGGTGAGGGACTATGAGAATGTATAAGGAAATAATGAAAAACAGAAAATGGCTGGTAGTCCTGCTGTTGGTGGGGACGTGCCTAATTGTGCCGGCCGTGGCCCTTAGCTGGCCCAATAACCATGTGGACAGTTCCACCACCGGGGATGTGCCCTATTGTACTTCCTGCCATACATATGAAACGGGCTATCTGACTATCGAAACGATCAACGGCAAAGTACCGCGGACCAACGCCGTGACTGTCACCAGGGGCGGCAGTTTCAACATGACTTACCGGACCGTCGGCCTTGGCTACGGCCGGTTTACTGTGGCGGGGGCCCTGCAGGTGGCTGATGCCTCCAAGTGGACCATGTCGCAGATGTCCGGAGGAGATGTACCCTGGGCCAGGGCCGAACAGTCCACCATGTACGGGGCGCCGGTGGAAAGCCCATATATCTGGGTGACGGCCTTTCCGGCTACAACAAACCCAAATGGGCAAAAAGGTGTTACCCTTGATGACGGTTCCACTTCCGGGCCGTACATAGATCGCAATGGGACCGCTCATGATGAGGTGTTTAGCGTAAATATCAAAGTTGATGACCAGATGCCCTTTGGTACTTATAATTTGCGGGTGCTGGGCATTGGTACATCCAGTACAGGCAGGCTGGGGTACAATGAGCAGACGGTGGCCGTCACCGTATATGATGATACAACCCCGCCGGACTGGTCGCCATCCAAAACAGCCAATATCAGGTTCAGCAACCAAACGGCCGGTTCTGTGACAATTACCTGGGATCCTGCATCAGATCCTGCTCCCAACAGTACCGGGGTTGACGGGTATGAAATTTACCGGGCCACCTCTGCTTCGGGCCCCTATGAATATATTGGTTACTCCACATCCACGTCCTACACCGATCGGGAACTGCTGGCGGAAACCACCTATTATTACATGGTTACGGCCGTGGATAAATGTGGAAACGTTTCGCCTTACAGTTTCAGCAGTTCCACTACCACTCTGGCGCCGCCGCGGACTGACGGTGCAGCTCCACTTGCGCCCCAGGGGCTGAAAGCGTCGCTGACTGAGAACCCGTCAGACCCATCCAAGAGGATTGTTAGACTTGAGTGGAGCGCCAATACGGAAGGCGACATAGTCGGGTATCATGTTTACAGGTCCACCGAACCGGCGGGAAATTACGCCAGGTTGACACAAACTCCTTGCAATTCAACCATAAGTTATCAAATCAGCAGTTCGCCCAATGTTGTAATGAAAGCGGTATATTTTACGGATAGTACAGTCAAATACGGTACAACTTATTACTACAAAGTGGTGGCTGTTGATGTGGCCGGAAAAATGTCGGCCATGAGTTCTTATGTATCGGCTACACCCACGGTAGACTACGGAGTTAGTCCCCACGGGAATTACAAGTCCAGTTCCAATGATACCCTGTGCCAGAACTGTCACTCTACTCATTCATCCAGGGGCGCCGAACTGATTTACTATAGTTCTATAACAGATTCCTGTTATACCTGCCATGACGGCTCACAGAGCAAATATAACACCAAGGCGGCCTTTGATCCTGTCAATAATCCTTCGCACCACAAGGTTCCGGAGGGCAGGTATTCGTGCGATGTCTGTCATAACCCCCATTACAGTTCGCCTATGGTAATTAAGAAAGACGGGGATACGGTGACCGAGACGGTTTACCGGTTATTGTCAACTGTTTCCAAGGAAGACGGCAGGATAAAAAGGCGGGGCAATGACTTCTGCTGGGCCTGTCACGGGCTGAATTCCGACTTGCCCAACCCCTTCGGCCAGGACCATAAAACGGCCTTTATCAATTCCAAGCACAATACCCTTGAGCCCAGTTCAACGCTGACAGGTATCACATGCCGGAACTGCCATGCGCCTCATGGGTCCAAGGATTATCCGCTGATTATTACATCCAATTCTGCCAATTTCTGTATTACCTGTCATAAGGACCACGGGTTTACAACAACCAAGGTCCTAAATGACAACGGTACCGTGAAGGCAGGCGTTTATTTGTGGAACCAGTCCAACAACTACCTGGGGACTACCCATGAACAGAATTTTTACGGACGGAACACCTGTACCATGTGCCACGAACCGCACGGGCATATTTCCAACCGCTATATGCTCAGGGACCCATATAATGATAAATTCACTACAACTGTTGTAAACTCCAAGGTTTACGGCCCTGTTGAATGGACAGCAAATTGGAATACGGAAAAAGATACGATTTGTTTCCGCTGTCACGATAGCCAATATTATGTCGGCATAAACGGGAATATGAACCCGACCGTGGGAAGTAATTTTGGAAATGGTAACGGGAAAAATTACCATACCCATGTTAAGTGGAAGGTAAGCTGCAGGGCATGTCATGACCCGCATTCCGGCAAGAGCATGTTTAATAACAGCAAGCCCGGGTGGACACTGGATAACGGGCATTACATCAGTTTTGACTGGGCTGTACAGGTAGGTATTGCCGTTTATTCAACTGCCTATACCCCCAACAGGCTGGCATATATACCGGCTTATGGCGTCAATCTTCAGGAGACGGGCTTTTCCTGTGCCATCAAGTGCCATAATTACGACCACTATGTCTCCGGCGGCACTTACAAATCCTATATCCGCACCGGTAACTCGCCGGCATTGAAGTGCGCCGCCTGTCACGATTTTGATACTTTTGACCGTAATTCAAGGCATCCGGTCCTTCAACCGGGGCCTGTCAGCCAGGTAAAGGTTACCTGTGAACAGTGCCATATTGAAGACCACAGGTTGCACAACAGCACCAACCCGTATGGGCTGCGGGCGACCATTACCAGCAGTTGGGTCTACAAGCCAGATTCCACCACGCTGGGTACGGTAATTGACCCTGATACGGGAGAAGAAGTACCGGCATATAAAGATTTTTGCTGGCACTGCCACGGCACCAGCCCTGACCAGCGGACCATTCTCAGCGACCAGAAGTCCAAGTTTGCAGGAAAGAAACACTCTCTCCTGGAACGGGATGCCTCAAGCAACCCTTATGGCCCCGGGATAGATAACCCGTGCCTGAAATGCCATGAACACCATGCTTCTACCAATGTGCGCCTGTTGAGAAAAACCATAGACGGAGTGGCCATAGACGCCGCAACGGACAACGGGAAAATTTATGCCTGTATGGCCTGCCATGACGGCTATCCCGGCGAAGTGGACATCTCGTCCAAGTACAATGCGGCCAGCCACGGCGGCCATTACATCAAAGCCAATCCGACCAAGAAACTGTTGTGTACGGAATGCCATGACCCCCACGGGACAGATAACGTTTCTTATCTGCTGGATACCAGTAACAAGTACCAGACGGGGATTACCTTCCCCAACAATATATCAGTGCAGGGTAAGTCACGGCAGTTCTGCCTGGCCTGTCATCCCACGTCGGATCAACCTGCCCGGGTTTATGATACTGTTTACACTATCAAGGTGGGACAGGTGACGATTCAGCCCCTGCCGTACCCGGACAGGATTGCCGACCATAAATCTACCGGGACCAGGGAATGTGTCATCTGCCACGATCCCCATAAACCCTGGCCACCGACCGGAGGCGAAGACAAATGTTACAACTGCCACAGTTCTGATGGGGAAGCCGTGGATATCCGCGCCCTGGCGGGACTGGAAGGGGTATACCCCGGGCTGCAGTCTCACCACCGGATAACAGATGCTGACACCAAAGATAATACCTGCATGACCAGGTGTCATAAGCCGCACCCCCATGACCCGAGGGCGGACCTGATTAAGGAGGAACTGCCCGGCCTGGATGAGAGGTCCCTGTGCCTGAAGTGCCATTCCAGTGTGGCGGATGCAGCCTACAGGTCGCCGTACACTATAAATGTAAGCCTTTATACCGGTACGCCCCATGATTACGAGATTCCGATAAAGACCTTTTCCGACAACAGCACCTTCCGGGGCAACTGTGACAAATGCCACGTACCGCACGGGTCCATGTTCCCGCCCCTGTTAAAACTGCCCAAGGACGAACTCTGTGTGGACTGCCATAACGGGCAGACCAGGGACGGCAAAGGAGACCTGATCCCTGACCTGAAGACCCAGTACGAGGCCAAAGGGCACCGGTACAAGAACTATCCGACGGCCAAGATGTACTGTGCCGAGTGCCATGTACCGCACGGTTCCACTAATAACAACTACTTACGGGACAAGAACAGTTATGCCCGTAACCAGACCATCACCTGGGTATACCAGGGGGTTTCCCAGCAGGTATATTTCCCAGAAAACATGAACAACATCGTGAATCCGTATAAACCGCGCCAGTTCTGTATTACCTGCCACAAGGAGTATACCGGTGAGGGGGTATCTTCTTACGTATATTACACCAGTGAGACATCGCCCGGTGTAAATGTGAAGATTGACAGCATACCGCTGGTCGGGCCCAATGGGGTAACCATTCCCGAACACTGGAAGGACAACCCGACCCAGTGTACCATATGCCACAACCCCCATGACCCCGATCCCGTGGGCAGTGACTATAACTGCTTTACCTGCCACGGTGAGAACGGTTATACCACGCGGATACAGAATCTGACAGGGTTTATGCAGGAGGTGTCGCCCGGCGTATATCAGCAGACCTGGCCTTATGGTGTGGTAGCCAAGACTGCTTACCATCCGATTACCGATGCCAACAGCAAGGGTACCAATGACTGTATGCTCATGTGCCATAAGCCGCATATGCATAATCCAAGGGCCAATATGTTGAAAGATAAACGGCCTACGGCAGGAGATGTGACAGCGCCCAAGAACCCGGTTAGTTTGTTCGCTCAGGCAACCAGCGCGGTAGCGGCAGAGGTTTACTGGCCTGCTTCCGAATCTGCCGATGTGTACGGTTATTATGTTTACCGCAAAGTAGGCGCTGACGGCACCTGGACCAAATACGGTACGGTGAATAACAGGGTTTACAACGAGGCAGGGCAGACGACCAACATGGTGTGGTTTGAAGATGGTGGCCTGAAACCGGGTATACCCGTATGGTATCAGGTATATGCCCGGGATTATAACGATAACGTTGATTTGACGCCCCTTGCTGCTCCTGTCACCGTGACGCCCGGCCTGAGCAGTGACCATACGGCGCCGACAGTGCCGACAAACCTCAAGGTATCTGTGCCCGAAAACGCCGGCAGCACCCGGCTGACCCTGAGCTGGACAGCATCCACCGACAATTACAAGGTGGTCCAGTATCATGTTTACAGGGGAACTACTTCTGATTTTACTGAGGCAACGGGCGTGCTGGCGGGAACAACAGGTCTGACCAGCTTCACCGATTCCGCTCTGACGCCGGAACAAGGGTACTATTATAAGGTTAAGGCCGTTGATGATAATGGCAACTTCTCAGCATTGACGGCTCCTGTATATGGGCGGACCCTGTCCGCGGACAATTATGTGAAAAAGGGATATTACACGGAAGGTGATACCGTTTTTGAAATTCTGGATGTAAACGCTAATCATACCACGGAATTCCCCCTTGGTTCAAACGCTGTTGTTAAGGTTAAACGCAAGAAGAGCTCGGGAGGCCTGAATCCGTCGGCCAGCAACAAGGTTTACTTTAAGGACCACCTGAATGTGACCCGAGCCACCTTTACGTCGGCTGCCTATACAGAATCGGAAGACGGATTGTGGGATATACTGACCTTTAATGTCCAGCTTCCCACGGCCAATATTTACAGCGGCGCCTATCGCCTGGAGGCAGATGTTTACACCAACACCAGCGTAAATCTCAAGCCCTATCAGGTGATTAAATACGGGGCGACAGTTAAAGGTTTCAGGTTTTACAAGGATGCAGCCAGGACGCAGGAAGCCTTTGTCTTTGAACCGGGGCAGACTGTTTACGCCAAAGTCTTCACCGAATATCCCGGTGGTACTACCTACGTCTCACCGGCGTTAACCTGGAGCGATTTCGACGGCCCGGCGTCGTCATTGACACCTACCTGGGAAACGCCGCAGTATGAATATGGTTATGCGCGATTCCGTTTTACCGTGCCAAGCGGAACCGACGGATGGTGGTATATTTTTAACTTCAAGGCATACAGCAGTGCCCGCCGTAATCCGCTGGTCGCCGATTACGGTGCCATGCTGATGATTAAGAGAGCCGACACCACAGCACCGGAAGGGGTGTCCTCCGGGCCGGTGTTAACCCCCGGGACTACCACCATGCGGCTGTCGTGGGGCGCTTCGGCCAACACGGCCGGTGACCTGGGTGGCTACAATGTATATCGTGCACTGCAGGCCGGAGGGCCCTATTACCTGGCCGGTTCAACCACGACCACCGGGTTTATGGATTACGGGCTGAAACCGGGAACTACGTACTATTATCAGGTGAAGGCAGTTGACCTGCACGGTAACCAGTCCACGGCATCAACGGTATCTGCGGCCACTTTGCCATATAACCTGTCAGACGATACCACACCGCCGAACAAACCCAGGAACCTGATTGTTCAGGCCGGCGGCAGGAACGAGATGGTACTTAGCTGGTCCAATCCATTGGCGGAGACTGATGGGGTAGTGGCTTATGCCATATACCGCAGCCGGAACAATATCGAATACCTGCGCGTGGGTGAGACGGAAAACCTGACCTTTACGGATACCGGTCTCAGAGGCAACACCCTGTACTATTACAGGATAGCTGCCTATGACCGGTCCGGTAATATGTCCGAATTGACAGCGCCGGTGTCGGCAACTACTGCCAGGACAGGCGACGATTCCGTTGAACTCTGGCTGTGCATGTCCTGCCATGAACAGGGGAAAGCCCAGCCTGCTGATTATAATAAGTTTACGGTCAATCATAAAATTACTGCCGCTTATTATAAGTCCAAGCATAATGTTGATTTTCCGGTCTATAAAATGTCGGACAACAGCCAGTATGAAAGTAACTGTACCAAGTGCCATGTACCGCATGGGTCTGACTATAAGCACCTTTTAAGGGCGCCCGATGACAACAACCTGTGCTTTATCTGCCATACCAATCCCTCTGCCAGCGGCAGATATGCGGGAGCCGTGGAGTACAACAAGACTGCCCACGGCAAGGCCTATGACAGCACCGATTATGTGTTCCATGTGACATATTCAGGCGGTTATACTCCGCGCTACTGGGTAGGGGAGAGGGTATACGAAGATGCGGGCAGATGCTACAACTGCCATGACCCTCACGGCAGATTTGTGCCCGGGACGGAAAATACGACCAGGGAATATATCAAGAGTTCCGCCAATGCCGGTACCAGTCAGAACCTTAATCCGTTGTGCTACGGTTGTCATGGCGACGCTTATGCTTATGGCGAATACGGGGGCAAGTCGGTCTACGAAAAGACCTATCACGGTAATTCCGCTGTCAATCCGTCTACCGGAGTACCCTATAACAGTAAAATGAAGCTTGCTGATTACGGCAACGGTGAGTGTATCAACTGCCATGAACCCCATAAAGATGCGGAGGGAGCAATGCTGCGGTACCCTGTAAACGAGGCGGGAGCAGAAAAGAACCTGTTATGTCTGAAGTGTCACGACAGAGAAGATGTTGTGGCCGATACGGGGCTCTTTGACGGGTCCAAAGTATACAACAACTCGAAACACGGTCTTAATGCCCAGTGGCTGGCCGACTTTAACACGCCGATAGTTTACAACAAAACGGTGTGGGAAAAGGGTGTTTGCCTGAACTGCCACAACAGCCACGGGCGCACCACTGACGGCAGCACCGATCCGAATAAGGTTATTCCCAAGATGCTGGTCATGAATGACGGGCCGAACAGCGAAATTTGCAACAAGTGCCATGAATATCCGGCTATCAAGGCCAAAACAGTCGGTTATCCGGGCTTCAGCGTTTTCAGTCAGGGGGTTCATAAGGCAAAGGCGTCCTGGCCGGGCGGGACCTATTATACTGAACCTGCTGCGGCAGACCAGAAAGGAAAATGCATCAACTGCCATGATCCTCACGGCACGGCTGTTATTGATGCCTGGGGCAATGTAACAAATATTGTAGGTAATGTCTTTGACTGGGAAGAAAATGTGTGCTATACATGCCATAATGGAATAACCGCCGCCAGTAACCTTAAATTCTGGGAGGACAAAGGCATCGGCCACCTGCCGGGCGGGACTTTCCTGGTCCACTCCTTCGATGAGGATATCCGGACCGCGGAGCGGCATGTGGAATGCCTGGACTGCCACAACGTGCATGCGGTACAGGATATGAATGCTTCAGAGCCCTTAACCACCCGGTTATCCAAGGCCTTTAAAGGAGTCAGCGGGGTCAAGGTTATTGCTTCGCCGGCTGTAAATACGCCGAACCCGACCGACCCTACATGGAAGAACAACCCCTATGCCATTGACGGTTATACCTATCAATTTGTCCCGGATGTGTCTACGGAACCGGCTGAACTGCAGGAATATATGGTATGCTTTAAGTGCCATTCCAGTTATTCGGGGGCGACATCGGGCGGTAAACGGATAGTGGCCTATCTCAATCCGAATAACGTTTCAACCCACGGGTTCAGTTTTACGAAAAAGACCTCTTTTACTAATGCAACGATTAATGCGAAGGCCGATAAACTGTTTCCCAATGACCCGTCAAAACCGGGGTATGCCTTCCACCCGAGCAATCCGAACCGGCGGTTCAATATGACCTGTTCCGACTGCCACGGCAACCCCGATACCACCGGCGGTAAGCCGCGAGGGCCGCACGGGTCTAACTGGGATTATATCCTGAAAGGAAACCCGCGGAGTGCCAGCTTCTGCAACGAGTGCCACCCGGCGACGGAGTACGGTAATGATTCATCTGCCGCAACGCTGGCGGACAGTGACCCTAGCGGCTCTTATCACAGGAAGTCCAACCATTACGGCGACCTGACCACCAAAGTCAGCTCGGCGGCAGCGGACGCTTTTATGGCGACCTTTGGCACCAATGTATGCCGCTACTGCCATTTTGCCGGATACATGCAGAACAGCACGCAATATGTTTCGGTGCACGGTGAAAACGCTGCCTTCTCAACCCAGTCCGACGGCAGTTACAAGGCGGTGAAGGGCCTTAACGGATTCTTTATCAAGACTGTTGACACGACGGGAACACGGAGCTGTGATACTCTGTCTGTGTCCGGAATATCATCCTATTCCTGCAACCATGGTGCCAAGACATATTAACGGCGACAGGTGGTGGCACTGCCACCTGTCCTGTTTTCATATTCCGTTGCCATGAAGGGTGGACATTGCAATGACAGGGAAAAAATATATAACTGCAGCCCTCGTGTTGATGCTGGCTCTGCTGGGCGGGATATTGGCCAGGTTTTACCTTTTGCCGGGGCGGAACGGGCCGGGGTCTCTGTTTGCTACGGTCTTAACAGGTATTCTTTTTTTCGGCCTGGCCGTGAGCATGACGGTCTGTACTCTGATAAGGGTGTCTGCCCGGCTCAGAAAGCCCCGAGGCAACAGTTTTAATGCTGCCGGTTGGGGATCGGTTGTCTTTCATGCGGGAATGGTGGTGATTCTGTTCGGATTTGCTGTTTCATCTCTCTTTGGCATGAGAGGAAGTGTCATGATTCCAGAGGGTGTAGCAATAAAGTTTCCTGCTGACATGGAAAGCCTGGAAAAAGGCCTACTGCATGTTTTTGAGGAATACACGGTAGGTCTGAAAAAACTGGAGCTGGTGCGGGAAGGCAACAACGTCGGGCAGGTCCGGAGTGAGATGGACTTTTTTACTGGTACTTTTCCAAACCGCCGGGTAATGGAAATAAACCGGCCCGTAAAGTTTATGGGTTACTACTGGCGTTCCATGAACTGGGGGTATTCGGTTCGCCTGCAGGTAAAAAAACAGGGGAAATTGGTACTGGATGATTTCCTGAATATTGCCACCCACCGGGATGGAGTTTATTACGACCGGTTTTCTATACCAGGCCTGGGCGAATGGGAAGTAAGGTTCTACCCGGATATTTCTCCCGGTGGAAGGCCGGTGCAGAATGAGGTATTTCCCGTAAAGCCGGCCACCGGAATAAAAATATCAGGGCAGCAGGATGGCAAAAATTCAACCGAAACAATTATCCGGCAGGGTCAGAGCAAAAAAGTCGGTAAATTTGAAGTTAAGTTTGTAGAACACCGTTTCTGGGAAAAGTTTGACGTTTCCAGTGATCCGGGTGAAATTTTCATTTACCTGGGCAGTATACTGGCTGTGGCCGGGCTTTTTCTCCGGGTCTTTTTCAGCCGCAGATGAGGGGGAGAACACAGATGTCCAAAACGGAGATGCTCTTTTTTTGGGTTACCGTTGGCAGTTACATGGTGGCCACCCTTTTTTATATTGCCTGGTTTGCCCGCGGTAAGATATCCGCCGGAAAAATAGAAAAAATTATCATCTGGACAGGCTTTTTGGCCAACACTGTAGTTGTTGTAACTCGAACGGTAACTTCCGGACATCTACCGGTCAGGACTTTATACGAATTAAATATTACTGTCGCCTGGCTGGCTGTAGGGGTGTACCTGGCGGCCAGGCGTATATACAGCCATACAGGACCTGTCGGTTTAATTTCCGTACCTTTTGCTTTCCTGGTCATGGGCTGGGGTTATGCCGACAACCCTGCGATTGAGCCGTTAACAGCCGCCTATAAGAGCAACTGGTTGGTGGTTCATGTGCTTTTTGCCCTGCTTTCCACGGCCTGTTACGTTTTTGCCGCGGGGACAAGTATTTTGTACTTGATAAAGAATAGTTGTAAGGAAGAAACGCCCGACAGGTTCCGTTTTCTCCCTGAACTGTCCAGGCTGGACCGGATTTCGGTGAAGCTTGTCCTGGTCGGTTTTATGGCAGGGACTGTAATGCTCTTGAGCGGTTCTATCTGGGCAAAACTTTTATGGGGCAGTTACTGGAGCTGGGACCCTGTGGAAACCTGGTCCCTGCTTAGTTGGCTTGTTTACGGTATTTATCTGCACCTGCATTTCACCTTTGGCTGGAAAGGAAAAAAATTGGCCTGGCTTTGCCTGGGATGCCTGTTAACAAATATAATCAGTTTTTGGGCAGTAGGGATTGTTACGCCTGATACCTATCACAATCTTGATTTGATTACCAGACCCGTTGATTAGAAACAGGAGAGGGATTTATGGCAGAAAACAGGTGGAAGAAAAAAAGCTTCATTATAACCGCCCTTTTTGTAATGATAGCGGTAGCAACGGGAGCAGCCTGGATGGTTTACAGAAAGGCCGATAAACCTTTAACTCTGAAGCATCGTAGTTTAAGAGAGAAAGATGTGCCTGTTTATTTGGGGGAAATCAGGGTTCCGGACGACAAAAAACCGGCCTGGGTTTATGTTTACGAGAAGAAACTTTTTGTCAGTTATTTTGGAGAAGAAAGGGTAGATATATTTTCGCCGGAAGGTGTAAAAAAAGGCAGTTTCAGGGCAAAGATAACGAAAAGCCGGGGAGCGCCCCAGGGGATGGTCAGCACTGCGCGAGGACTGCTGATTGCTGACTACCTGAACGGGGGTATAGGCTTCTATGCCCCGAACGGCAGATTGCTGGATGCTTATTATGAAACTGCGGAAAAACGGCAGATAAAACCGGTCAGCGCTGCGGTTTACGGGGAAGTACTTTATGTCACCGATGTGAATATTAACGGTTGGCTGGCCGTATTTCAGGACGGGGAAATGATCATGGAGGTGAAGGGGGACAACGAAAAAAAGAAGCTGGAATTCCCCTATGGCATTGTTGTAACATCGGACGGCCGTGTGGTGGTCACTGACCCGGCCGGAGGAAAGGTCAAGGTATTTAACTGTGCCGGTTGGTTTGCTTATGATTTTCCGACGGCGGATATCGGGATGAAAAACCCGCAGGGTATAGCCGTGGACGGTTTTGGCCGGATACATATAGTGGATAACGGAGTGGGAAAAGTTTTTGTTTTTGATAATCTGGGGAAATTTATGTTTACTTACGGGAAAGAACTGCTTAATCCGTCTACACTGGCCATTGACCGGAAAAACCGGGTTATTTACATAGCCAACACAGAAAAGCATGCCATATCAGTCTGGGGCTATTAGTCGCATATGTCTGTCAGGGTAATTCATGATGAACAACCTGAGGTGAGAGGCCATGGAAGTTCTGAAAAACAACCTGAAAGTTGTTATACCTGTGATAATTGTTTTTGCAGCAGCAGCCCTCATGGAAAGTATACAGGTTCATGACGATACCTGGTATCACCTGCTGGTAGGAAGGTATATATACACCCATCAAAGCGTTCCCACGACAGGTTTCCTGGTCTATAACCATGAAGCCAGCCCCATGATTTATCATTCCTGGCTTGCTCAACTGTTTTTTTACATGGTTTATAAAATGGGCGGTCTTTTTTGTTTGGAAATGATCGGGGCAGTCCTTTCGGTTCTTATAGGACTGATGTTTACTTATCTGGGCCTAAAGTACTTCAGCAGACAGGCGTTTTTGCTGCTACTGCCCTTTATTATGTTATTCACCCTTCCTTTTTTAAATCTCCGGCCTAACATCCTGTCGTTAATTTTTTTTACCGTTCTTTTCATTGTTGCTGACAGAGGCAGGCAAAAACCGACAGCCGGCCTCTTTGCCGGGATGATACTGATACTGCTGGTGTGGAGCCAGGTTCACGGTTTCTGGGTTTACGGCCTGGCAGTCATAGCCTTATTTGCGGTAAGCGCCTATGTTGATGGGGAGAAAGAAAAGGCTTATTTTTTTACAGGGGTTTTGCCGGTATCCCTGGGTTTGATAACTGTGCTTTTTATTTTAATACATAATCGTTCTGACTTTTTGATGGACCTGCTTCATTCCGGTGTAAATATCCGGCACAATGAAGTGGTTGAATGGCTTTCCCCTTTTTGGATACTGCAGCGTTACTTCAGCCACGATAATAAGTTACCCCTGTTCCTCGTATTTAAATTCTTTTTTGTGCCGTTTTTGATGGCTGTTCTGACGGTACTGTCTCTGATATATAAAAAGAGGGCTTTGCCGGATTATCTTTTGGGTCTGTTTTTTACCGGCCTGATTCTTTACAGTTACCGGAATATGATGTTTACAGTTCCCGTATTTATTTTTATTACAGGGCCTGTTGTTGACGATATTCTGAAAGAGAAAAGAAAAATCGGAGCGGTTCTTATAGGTACCAGCATCATTGTCGCGATAGGATTAACGGGATTTTTCGTTTCCCAAAAGATGTCTGATGAACCTTTGCCTGCCGATCCTTTGCCTCTGGAAAACCTGCTGGCCAGGCTGCCCATGACTCAGAATCTGATTGTTTGCAAGCAATATCTTTCAGATTATCTTCTTTTTGTTCTGAACAAAGATGACTGGCGTGAAAATAATTATGTTTATTCGGATATCAGGATTGAATTGTACAGCAGGGAAGAAATGCATAATTTTCATGACGTTTTGGCAGAAAAAAGGGCCTTAAATGAAGTATTAAAGATAAAGGATAGAAACGTCATCTTTATTGTCGACAGTGAAATGCCCGTTCTGGAAGATTTGCTCCGAAATGATAATTATGAAGTGATTGGTGAAGAGGACGGAAGATATCTGTTTGTCCCGAAAAGGCTTTAAAAATAGGTAACAGTCTTAAATAAAGCTGGAAAATAGGAAGACCGGAGCATTGTTGTCTCCGGTCAGTTATACATGACTATCAACTTTTACCTGAGATTTTCAAAACAGTCCCTGCAGTATACGGGCCTATCCTGGGACGGTTTAAAAGGAACCCGGGTTTCTGCGCCGCAATTGCTGCAGATAACGTTGTACATTTCCCTGGGGCCTCTGCTGCCTTTATTCGTTCTCTGTTTGCGTGCTGCGCGGCACTCAGGGCATCTGGCAGGTTCATTTTGAAAACCTTTTTCGGCGTAAAATTCCTGTTCACTGGCTGAAAATACAAAATCAGCGCCGCATTCCTTACAAACGAGAGTTTTGTCCTGGAACATTTTCTAACCTCCTTACCTTAGGGGATTCACTTATTCTGACCGTCGAGAGGTTAGTTCACTTCCGTTTATAAGGATGAGGCACTGAACTATACCGACGCGAATAAGATGCTATGCCAATTATAATCGAATTATGGTAAAAAATCAATAAATTTTATAAGATAAAAGAAAGAGGTCAAATGTTCGCGGGGTGGGACTAATGTCCAAGGAAGCATTTGACCTCTTTTTTTCAGTTGGTATTAGTATTTTATTTGTTGTGTTTTTGGTCCAACAGTTTCTACCAAACTCCGTCTCCGAAGAAGAGAAGGATAAGAACTAAGAAGAGAATAAACGCAAAGTTACCCCACCATTCTTGAGTTTTAACATCAGCCATATATAACCCTCCTTATGTTTATTTTTTGAGTTGAGTGCTAACCTCGGTTTATCTTATGTTAAACCAGGGTAATTTGTGCATATTAGAGTTTTCTTAGTTTGCCGCTGTAGAGGCAAAACAACCATTGCTCTGTGGATGCCGCTGTGCCGGTGAAACAACCGTTGCTCCGAGGCTATGCCTCCCCATCTAAGGAGGGGTGGAGGGGTTCTCCGCTACCAGGGAGCTTTGTGCTGCAAACCCTTGCCGTTCAGGCAGCGTTCCCGAACTCGATGGCTCATAGCGCATTTCTAATAAGTCAGGCCGCCTCCCGTCCGGTCACTCAACCCGCGTTGAGTGCCGGACTTCCCGGCGGCCTTCGCCATCTTCAAACATGCGGGAACTCACTGCCTGCCCGGCAGTGGTTTTGCGGGCGCAGTCGCTCCCAAACGGTAGCCCGTGAACCCCACCCACCCCTCCCTGTTGCCGGCAGGCGCTGCATGGTGAAATAACCATTGCTTTAAGAAAAACAGAAGATACCGCTATGGAGGTAAAACATTAAGTTGCGACCTGGTGGAGGGCGGATAGACAGTGTTAACGACAGTGAGGGCTTGAAATTGCCGTTTCCGGCACGGACGCCGGAAACCCGGCCATTGAGTCACGGATGACGATTTGGCCGGGTCCGGCAATTTCAACCGAACGGAGTTTACACTGTCTCCGCCCGTAACCTCGGAGCAACAGTTGTTTTACCTCCGTAGCGGGTATTTGCCTGGCCAGGGTTTGCAGCACCAAGCTCCATGGTAGCCGGGACACCCCACCCACCCTTCCAGATGCTGTATAAGCAGCGCTACTTTTGATCTCTGGCTGGATGAACCTTAAAAATCTTTTGTTCCAAAATGTTAATTAGCGGAAAATTCTTTCCTTTTGCCACCTCATTAATTATAATTAACTTTAAGAGCAATTATAACAATTTAAAAAAGGGAGGGTGGTAGAATGACAAAAATTGCCTGTGCCAATTGTGATATGTGCGGCGCTGAAATGGGGGAGTTAAGTTGTACGTTGATCCTGGAAGAAGGAGACAAGATTGACAAAGCGTGCTGGTGTATCTGCAAAGACTGCGCCAAAAAGTTTAAAGAAGATATTGTTAACTTCTATAAACCCCTGGTTAAAGAGGTAAAAGAACAGAAAAAGGCTGCAAAAAACAAATAGTGGGCGGGCCGGTTCGAAAGTAATGCCGACGTTTAGAACGCCGGCATTAACTTTTCACCAGTCCTTCAAAATTATTTCATATTTTCAAGAAATCTTTTCCAGTCGCCGTCTTTAATTACAACGCCGTTCTTTTTCAGCCAATCGGCCTTGGATGGGGGCCATAAAAACATATGAGCTTTGACAACTTCCCCGGTCTCCAGATTTTTCACGTCTCTGATTTCTCTTATCAGGTGGCTCTGACTTTCTACCCCGGTAAATTTCTCGATTTCATCCAGTTCGGGCAGGATTACCGGTAATTCCCGGGTTACAAAAAGAACACCCTTTATCTCCCCGCCACCTTCGTCCAGTACAACCGGGTAATTGTCTTCAGGAATGTAGTACATGGTTCCTTTAGCGCTGGCTTTATAGACTTCCGGCCGGTATTTTTTTATGAATTTTTCATGGTTTTCAAGTCCGGGTAATAAGGTGCCGTAAACAAAGAGGTTGTTTAAATACATAAGCTGATCCCCTTTCCTTTATAAATATGAGAAATTTTATGCCAAGGAAGCAACGGTTCCTTGTGTCTTCAGTAAATCCCGTTTGACCGACAACCTGTTAGTTAATCTTTTTCCGGAATTTTATCCTATTTTTATTTTTTCGTTATTAATATATGAATTTCCTTTTCATGAAATAATTAAGGGAAAAAATCTGGCGGGTTTTGCGCAAAAAAGTCCATGACGTTAGTCGCCATGGACCTTTTATCCTTGTTGAATCTTCTTCAATTGATGAGTCAGGCGAAAGAACTCTTCTTTACTTCCCTTGTCCAGCGCCTTGTCAATTAACTCCAGCAGCTTTTGTTCCGCTGATTCTCTAAGGAGGATCTGTTCTGTAATTTCTCTTTCCAGGTTGCGTATCTGCCTTCTGGTCAGACTGCCTGATGCTGATTTTTCCTGCATATGCGGGCAAAAACTGCAGATAAAATCCTTGTTGAATGATAACCATACATACAGCCTATGGGGTGGTGATGCCGCAAGACAATGGATGAACTCTTCCACGTCGAAATAATATTGGTTTTCCAAACGCAAAATATAAGGAATAGTATTTGAATCAGTGGAAGAAATAAGCACGGCATCAGAGTAATAGCGAATGTTTTCCACAAATCTGACCTTTTTTAAGATATGGTCATTTTCTAATATAAATCGGAGTAATCGGGCCGCTTCAGGACTTTTTAACTGGTGTTTACCAAGGAACCAACGTATAAAATCTCTTTTTCTGTTTAAGTTAGTTGTTCTCTTCAAGTAACTCACCTGCCCTTAATTGATTCTTAATTATTTAGATGTTGAAGAGAAAATACCTGCCGTTTTGCCCTATGTAAGTTATTCCTGAACTGGTAATCCTTTAGCTGAAGGCTCACAGTGGTTATTTGTTACCATGTCCAACCAACCGGCCATCGCACTGTAACCGGAGCCATTATGCAGCACCTGTAATTGCGTAGGGACAGAAGTTTTACCGTTACAGCGTTAATCGAACTGTTGAATTAATAATACATATGCAGTCAAATGAAATAAATACCGCTGACTTAGCGGCATTTTAGGTATCCAAGAAGGTCATTCTGAGAAAATTAGGGGGACGAGCCCGAATTAAAGAATTGCCGCTGTGGAGGTAAAACAATAAGTTGCGACTTGGTGGAGGGCGGATAGACAGTGTTAACGACAGTAAGGGCTTGAAATCACTGTTTCCGGCATGGACGCCGGAAACCCGGCCACGAGTCACGGATGACGATTTGGCCGGGTTCAGGATTTCAACCGAACGGAGTTTACACTGTCTCTGCCCGTAACCTTGGAGCAACGGTGGTTTTACTCCATAGCGGCACTGTGCAGCGGCATTCCCCTTAGCCCTTCGGCATTTTCATTTTCATATCTTTATGCATTTGCATCATCATATGGTGCATTTCGTGGCAGAGATGTTTGATTTCAGATGTCATGTCATGGATTTCCCTGACCAGGGCGGCTGTTTCCGCATCGCCTGGATAACCGGGGAAATATGGACCGGTATAATCAGGCATTTTGTAGCCGGGCATTCCGGGCATTCCATAACCGGGCATTCCCGGCATTCCGGGCATTCCATAACCGGGCATATAGCCGCCCGGGGGACACGGTATTCCTGCGCCGTAATCAAAATCGGGCATCATCCCATAATCGGGCATATGGCCGGGGCCTGGATAATGCTTTCTGCATTGTTCACTGTATTTCATGCTTATCCTCCTCTTTTTTGATAAAATATTTTTTGTTTTAACATATGAGGTTAACTCGCAATTGGTGACCTCAAAAGACAAGCCCCAATACCCAGGGTATTGGGGCGTATTCTTCTATATGTTTATACGGCCAGCTTTTTTGTTGTTAATATTACTGTGGGTGAAACGCCCAAATCCGGGGGTGAGTGGTTGTTTTTGGGGGGCAAGCGGTTTCGGCAACGGCTTGACGGGGCCGATAGCTGACAGGGTCCTGACGTGGCAGACAGTTTACAGGGTTCTGACGTGGTGGGCTATGACACTGACTCCGTTACCCCGGCGCTGCAGGGTACCGTAGATTTGCAGCGGAGGCGTCGGCCTGCTGAAAATTATATTGCCGAATTTCTGATAGGTCTTTTCGAAGAGGGTAACATCCACCAGGCCAAATTCGTCTTCCAGGGATAGAAAAACGGCAACTTTACCGGACCTTGTGGGCGGGCGGTGAGGACGGATAGGTAGGCCCGCCACCTTGACCTTTGCTCCGTGGGGCAGGGATTTTATTTTCAAACTGTTTGTAAAACCGTGCTTATCAAGGTAAGCCCGCCAGTAGCTCATATAATGCCTGCGTACATCAATACCCAAAATCTTATACTCCCAGTTGAATTTCTCCACTTCCGAGTAGTCAGCGATTTCCGGCCAGGGCAGATTTACCGGTAAGCTTCCGTTTTGGCAAACCCGTTCTTCTTTTTGCAGTTTAAATGTTCTCTGTTGGTTAACCCACCAGAGAAGCTGTTTCCTGTTTGAATGTAGCGAATCAAAAGCACCGCATAAAATCAGGTGGGTCAGCAGCGCTCTGTCGATTTTTACCCGGTTTAAAAAATCGTCGATACCGGAAAAAGGGGCAATATTTCGTTCGGCCAGTATGTTATCAAGGACAGAAGCCTTCATTCCTTTAACCTGGCTTAAAGATATGCGAATATTTCCTTTTTCTACGGTAAAATCCCGCTGGCTTAAGTTTATGTCCGGAGGCAGGATATTTATCCCCCGGCGCCGGGCTTCCACGCAAATAGTATTGCTGCCATAAAAACCCATAGGCTGGTGGCTGAGGATAGCTGCGTAGTATTCAGCGGGATAATGCTTAACCAGATAAGCAGTTTTATATGCCGTGGTGGCAAAAGCGGCAGCATGGGCTTCGCAAAATCCGTAACTGGCATACCCCACAATATAACCGAAAATGGTTTCCGCTATTTCTTTGCTTATTCCATTGGCAATTGCTTTAGCCACAAATTCCCGGCCAATGCCCAGCATGTCTTCGTGCGAGCGGGCGTGAGTCATGACCCGGCGCAGGCGATCAGCTTCTCCGGGCGTGAAACCGGCAATTACTGTGGCTATTTCTATAACCTGTTCCTGGAACAGGACTACGCCATAGGTTTTTTCCAGGATCGGCTTTAATTTGGGGTGTAAATAGGAAACGGGTTCTTTGCCGTGGCGGCGGGCGATAAAAGGTTCCACCATATTCCCTTTAATAGGGCCGGGCCTGATTAAAGCCACGCTGGCTACGATATCTTCCAGGCAGGAGGCCTGTAGCCGGCTCTGCAGGGCTCTTTGGGCGGGGCTTTCCAATTGAAAAACGCCTATTGTTTGGCCTGTGTTTAAAAGTTCATAGGTGGCCTTGTCGTTAAGAGGAATGGTTTCGTAGTCAAATTCCGGGTTTTCCGCCCTGATGGTCAAGGTAGCATTTTCTACCACTGACATGGTGCGCAAGGAGAGCAAATCCAGTTTTACCAACCCCAAATCTTCAATATATTCCTTGTCAAACTGGCTTACGACAATTCCCTTGGCTGCTTTCTGCAAGGGGGTTAGGTTAACCAGGGGGTCCCTGCTGACCACGATGCCTCCCAGGTGGGTGCTGATAAAACGGGGGAAACCTGATACTGCTGCACAGTAACCAAAAAGCTGCCTGTACTTTTCGAGGGGGAGCCCCCCCTCGCGAAGCTCCGGGAATTTTTCCAGGGCCAGGTCTATCTGGTTGGCGCGGATGAAGGGCAGCCTTTTGGCGATTAAATCGATTTCTTCTGCAGGAAAGTCCATGGCCTTGCCCAGGTCACGGAAAGCTGACCGGGCCCGGAAAGTATTGTAGGTACAGACACCGGCCACTCTGTTGCTGCCATATTTTTTGTATAGGTAATCAGCCACCCGGTCCCGGTAACGGGAGTCAAAGTCAATGTCTATATCAGGCTTTTGGGCCCTTTCCAGGCTCATAAAACGTTCAAAAAGAAGGCCGCGGTTGATAGAGTCCACCTCTGTGATAAAGAGGCAGTAAGCGACCGCTGAATCGGCCGCAGAACCCCGGCCGGCGTATCTGATTTTCTGTTTTTTCGCATAATCAACCAAATCCCAGACCAGCAGGAAATAATCTTCGTAACCCAGGCGACAGATGATATCAAGTTCATGCTCCAGGCGCTCCGTAATGGCCCGGGTAAGGCGGCCATATCTTTTCCGGGCTCCTTCGTAAGTAAGCCGCCTTAAGTAAGCGGCGGCCGGTTCGCCGGAAGGGACCTGAAAAGAAGGGAAAATCTTTTCCCCCAGTTCCAGGGCGGGGGCACACCGGTCGGCAATCATAAGGGTATTGTGGACGGCCCGGGGGTATTGATAAAACAGATTTGCCATTTCTGCCGGTGATTTCAGGTCGTTTTCTGCGTTTAAACGGCGTTCAGGGTGAACATCTTTCAGTTTAGTCAGGGTCCGGATACAGGTCAGCAAGTCATGGACGGGAAAGCCTTCCTTTGTACAATAATGAACGTTGTTGGTAGCTACAATATCCATTTTTAACTGTTCGGCCAATTGCGCCAGGTAATTATTTAAGGCCTGGGAACCGGGCAAGAGCGGCGGCTGCAGTTCCAAAAAGAAATTAGACCGGCCGAACAGATGCAGGTATTCGGCGGCTGTATTCAGGGCTTCCCGGAACCTGCCCCGCAATATTAAGGAAGGAATTTTTCCCATCCGGCATCCGGAAAGGATAATTATATCCCGGCAATGTTTTGCAAGGGTGGACAGCTTTACTGCCGGATAACCTCTTGGACTATTTAAATGGCCATCGGTCAGGATCCGGCATAAGTTGGCATAGCCCAGCGGGTTACGGGCCAGCAGAGTCAGGTGATGGCCGTCTTGCATGGTAATTTCTGTGCCAATTATGGGCTTAATTCCGGCAGCGGTGGCCAATTGGTGAAATTTTACGGCGCCGCAAAGGTTGTTATGGTCAGTCATGGCTATAGCCGGACAACCCATTTCCACCGCTTTGGCTATTAAATCTTCGATTTTGCCGGCTCCATCCAGAAAAGAAAAAGGGGTATGGACGTGTAAGTGTACAAAAGACACAGACATTCCTCCCTAATCATATATTTTATATAAGTACCATTCTGTGTTTTCGCGGTATATTTCCCAAAGGCCCTGGTTTTCTGTTTGGATTCGGAAAAAAGTTTTTTCTCCTTCGCCATCCCACCATGCCCCCGTATCTTTCCAGATTTCCAGAACTTCCGCTACCCGCAGGACGTTACCATCGAAGCATATGCTTACCGGGCCTTTTTCGGCGTTATAATTTACAGCAATAGGTCTATCGATAAGTTTCCCCAAGCATTTTCACCTTTTCTTTGGTAAAACGGTAAGGGTCCCATAGCTGCAGCATTTTTTCCCGCCTGCTGATGGTTAAAAATCCTCCGAGGCTTACCGGTTGGGAAGGATATTTGCGGTTCAGGTTTTCAATAACCTCAGCCAGTTTTTCCCGGGCCGGTTTTGCTTGCGGTTTGGCGAGCGCCTTTTCGGCAAACAGTTCTGTCTGTTGTGTCGGGACCGGGGTGATCCCCTGCAGGCAAATCATGATGCTGCATAGGGGGCCGGACAAACTCAGCCGGTTTATCAACAGGTGTAAATTGGTTTGAATTGCCGAAGAAGTAAACAGGACGCGGTTAAATTTCTTGGCTGCTGTTTTTATCCGATGGTTTTCATCCTGAACGGTCAGTTTTAACTCCCGGAAACCTTCCAGCCGGGCGGAAAGTTCCGCAGCCAGGCTGTCGGCGGCCTGGCGGAACAGCAGATCCCACTGCAGCCTGTCAGCACATCCTCGCAAAGGGTAATGCCTCATTAACTGCCTGTCTGAACCTGTAACGGAACGAACCCGTTCATAATCAATGCCACGGCAGTACCGGTAAATGAAATGGGCCTGGCTGCCAAAATGCCGGGCCAGTTCTGCCAGGGAAATTTCCTGTACCTGTTTACAACTGTTCAGCCCCAAAAACTGCAGTTGTCGGATAAGCCGGTTATCTAACGGCCAAAGCAAATGAACAGGGAGAAGAGACCAAAAGTTTTTTTCATCCGGACCGACCGTGGCCAGGATGACATTTTTATTAACTACCTTCAACTTTACCGGCAGGGTCCCGATATATTTTTTTGGCATGTTTACCACCGCCAGTGAGCAGGCCCTGGACGTAAGTTTTGTGCAGGCAACGGAAATAACCATGGTATCACAATAGGCAGGCGTCAGCAATTCGGTTAAATCTGCCAAAATTTTGTGAACATTTTTTGCACCGGTCAGGTCGAGAAAAAATTCCCTGTCTTTGTAAATTTCCGCTCTGGGAGAAAAGTTGGCCAGCATATCCAGCGCTTCCCGGGTAAAATCTTTGTAACCATCGTTGCGATATTTTAAGCCGGTATAGATATGGGCTACGGTGTACAAAAGCATCACCACCAAACATATGTTCGATAAACTTATTATAAAAATTTTTTTTTCCCGTGTCAAGGAAGGAAAAAATCAGTGATGTGAAGCTACCTCTCTATTTAAGTTTTCGTTGCAATGAGGGCTTGTTTTTTGTTCAGTCTGCCGGTCAATAAAAGTCTGCATATTGGGTACCGAATTACTTTTTGCGCAGCGGGAACATAAAATAGAGCAAATAAATTACAAGGAGGTTCCGATATGGCTAAAAAGCTTGTCATTGACCCCGGCCACGGGGGAGACGACCCGGGAGCGCTGGGTTATGGCCTGCAGGAAAAGAATATTACTTTTGATATAGCGCTTAAATTAAGAAATAAACTGGCTAATTATGCCGATGTACGGTTAACACGGAGTACGGATACTTTTGTCAGTTTGGCGGAACGGGCTCTATATGCCAACAGGGTTGGGGCTGATCTTTTTCTGTCTGTTCATGTCAATGCCGGCGGCGGTACAGGATTTGAGAGTTTCATCTATACGGCCGCCTGGGAAGAGACGCAGCGCCTAAGGGATATAATCCATAAAGAAATAGCTGATTTCTACAGAAGGGCTGGGTTTCCTGACCGGGGCAAAAAAAAGGCCAACTTTGCCGTACTGAGAGAAACGGCAGTCCCGGCCATACTCCTGGAGAACCTTTTCATTGACAGGCGGGAAGACGCCTTGAAATTAAAAGAAGACGGTTTTCGTGAAGAGGTGGCCGGCGCCATAGCGCAAGCTGTTACGAAAGCTTTGCGGTTGGAAGGGCCGGCGAAACCGCCTGTTCCGCCGCCGCAACCGCCGTCTCAACCACCCACTCATTGGGCTATCAGGGATTTTCAGCGTCTGAAAGATGCAGGGCTTGTTTTTGGCGAACATAACCTGGATGCTAATGTTACCTGGGGCGAAATGGCGGCCACACTGGCCAGGCTGCTGGATAAACTGGACTCCGGCGCCAACATCTAAATTATGGCAGGGTGGGTGGGGTTCTCCGCTACCACACGGTGCTTTAATACCGCTGTGGCCGGACCATGTTGCAATGGCAGGATTGGTGGGGTGACCCGGCTACCCCGGAGTTTGGTGCTGCAAAACCACAGCCGGGCAAATACCCGCTACGGAGGTAAAACAACCGTTGCTCCGAGGTTACGGGCGAAAACGATTTACCACAGAGAAGTCATTACTTGAAATGTTTTCTTTGGGTTGCAGAAAATACCACAGAGAGCTCAGAGAATACAGAGAAAACACAGAGAAAAAATTGAACAAAAAAATTACTAAGAAACTAATTACAATTTCATTGTTAGATAAGCTATATACCTTGCTTTTACCATTAATTCTCCGTGTCCTCTGTGGGCTCTGTGGTTTAAGTATTACGTCCTCGGGGTTGATGTGCCCGTGCCGGAAACGGCAATTTCAAGCCCTCACTGTCGTTAACACTGTCTAACCACCCTCCACCAAGTCGCAACTTATTGTTTTACCTCCATAGCGGTATCTTCTGTTTTTCTTAAAGCAACGGTTATTTCACCATGCAGCGCCTGCCGGCAACAGGGAGGGGTGGGTGGGGTTCTCCGCCTACCGTTTGGGAGCGACTGCGCCCGCAAAACCGCTGCCGGGCAGGCAGGGAGTTCCCGCATGTTTGAAGATGGCGAAGGCCGCCGGGAAGTCCGGCGCTCAACGCAGCTTGAGCGCCAGGACGGGAGGCGGCCTGACTTTTGAGGAATGCAACATGAGCCATCGAGTTCGGGAACACTGCCTGAACGGCAAGGGTTTGCAGCACCAAGCTCCCTGGTAGCGGAGAACCCCTCCACCCCTCCTTAGATGGGGAGGCATAGCCTCGGAGCAACGGTTGTTTCACCGGCACAGCGGCATCCCGAGGGCGTTGGTGCAGCGGCAGATGGAGGACGACGGAAGAAGGAGCTTTGTACTCTGGCCGTGAAAAAGTTTGACACCGGCGGGAGGCAGGGGATAAAATAAAGACGTGGCCACGGTACCTGCATGGGCTAAAGAATCAAGAGTAAGCGCTGGGGAGGCGAATGGGATGGAGCAGTTGGTAATGGACATACTGGAGGCGCGGAAGGAACACCTGCCGTTGGTGGGCGGGAAGGGGGCCAACCTGGGTGACCTGGCCCGGGGATTAAGGGTGCCACCGGGATTTATATTAACTTCGCTGGCTTATCGCAAACAGATGGAAACTACGGGCCTGCAGAGGGAATTACTGCAAATACTGGATAACTGCGATATTTTTAACATGGATAGACTTAATGAAGCCAGCGAGCAAATAGCGCGGTTATTCGATAACCTGAAATTGCTCCCCGAGATAGAAGAGGCCTTTAGTAAAGCCTATTACCAACTTGCCCACGGAAAAGATAATTTCAAAGTGGCTGTCCGTTCGTCGGCCACAGCGGAAGATTTGAGCGATGCCTCCTTTGCCGGCCAGCAGGAAACCTTCCTTAACGTTAAAGGTCTTCCAGAAGTACTGGAGGCGGTAAAAAAATGCTGGGCTTCATTGTGGACGCCCAGGGCTATCCACTACCGTACCAAAAAAGGTTTTAACCATGCAGAAGTCTGGATGGCTGTGATAGTACAGGAAATGATCCCGGCCCAGGTTGCGGGCGTCATGTTTACCGCTAACCCGGTAACTAATATAAGAAACGAAATTCTTATTGAAGCGGCTTCCGGCCTTGGCGAAGCCCTGGTATCGGGAACCGTAACGGGTGACAGTTATGTGGTGGAAAAGAACGATGTGAGCTGTAATATCAAGTCCAAAACTGTCAACAATCCTTCCGGTACCCAGTTATTGACTGATTTTGATATCCGGGAACTGGCCTTAAACGGGATAAAAATTGAACGGTTTTACGAAGATTACCAGGATGTGGAATGGGCTTTTCATGAGGGCAAGTTCTATTTTTTGCAGACCCGCTCCATTACTACCCTCGGTGATGAAGTTCTTGTGTTTCCGGAAATCAATCTGAAAAAATTAGGTTATATGCAGCGGGAAGTTATGAAATGGGTGGAGGAACGTTTCCCCAACCCGGTTCACCCTATTGACGGAGTTGTGGTCAAGGTTTTAATGATGGCCCTTTTTGAGGCTATGGAAAATCACGGGTATAAGATCGACTATATAGACTGGAAGAAAATTGACCAGGGTATTTTTCCCGAGTTTTTTATTGCCCCTAAAATAAGGCCTGGTATTACACGTATGGTCAGCTATCTGCGCCTGTTTAAAATACTGAAAACGAATCCGGCGGAGGAATGGGCCAAAGAACAGGTTTACTTGCTGGAAATGCTGGAAAGACTGCAAAACCGGGATGTTTCCGGTTTACCGTTGGAGATAATTATAGATTATCTGACCGAGGCATTTAATCATTTGCACTTCTTTATTGTCATGAGGTACCATTATTTCATGTGGAACCGCATACCCAGCAATGTGCTGGATTGGATTCTGCGCTTCTATTTTGGCAGGGAAGCCCAGGAAATCAAGGAAAACCTGCTGGCAGGTATTCCGTGCATTACCCTGGACATCAATGAAAAGCTGCATAAACTGGCGGAGTTTGCCCGGGCAAGACCGGCTGTGGTCAAAACGCTCATGGAAACGGACCTGGCGGAGGCTATAAAATTGCTGCCCCAGGTGGAAGGAGGTCCTGCTTTCCTGGAGGAATTCGAAAAGTTTATCAAAGAATACGGAGAAAGGGAGACGGATATGGGCCTGGGCGGTATTGCTTCCCCTACCTGGCAGGATACACCGGTAGTAGTGTTAGGAATAATCAGGGGTATTACAGCCGAATTAGTGGGCGGCAGCGACCGCAGGCGGAAAAACCTTGAGGAGCGGGTTAAATCAGCGGAAGAAAAAGTTTACGGCAGGCTATCGCGGGGTCTGGCCGGTTTTCTCGGCATGCCAAAGTTTGTGGCCAGGCTGGTTGAACACAGCCGGAATTTCGCTGTTTTTCGTGAGAACAGCCACTATCACGTTACCAAGGGAATGCATGTTTTCAGGATATTGTACCTGGCCCTCGGAGAACGTTTAGTGGTGCGGGGTATATTAAAAGATAAAAGGGATATTTTCTATTTAACCTATTTCGAAATTAAAGAACTGGTTAACACTATTTTCTATGGTATAGAGGAAATAGATATCAGGTCGCTTTATAAAAAGATTGAAAAAAGAAAGATTGAGCAGGAGAAACGTCTTCATCGCTGGAAATGCCGGAATATGGTCGAAGACAGTACGCGCGACACTTTGCGCGGGGTAGCCTCCAGCGCCGGGGTCGTTACCGGCCCGGCAAGAATTATTGATGACCCCAAAGATTTTGGTAGGGTCAAGCCGGGGGATGTCTTAGTTGCGCCTTATACAAATCCTGCGTGGACGCCGCTGTTTTCCGTAATTGCCGGTCTGGTGGTTGATTCAGGGGGAGCGGCTTCCCATGCTGCCATAATTGCCAGGGAATACGGTATTCCGGCAGTGATGGGTGCAGGCAACGCTACCCAGATCCTTAAAGAAGGTGAGATTATAACTGTGGACGGTACCAGGGGTATCGTATACAGGGGTAGATAGTTCATCAATGTTTTAAATGGGGTAAATATTTCGGGGGCTGTCTGTTAAGACAGCCCCCGGAAACGATTATTTACTCTCATTTTGTAAACCGGCAAAATTCGGGTTGCTTACCATAATCGGGGCCGGGGCCTTGGTCAGGAAGGAAAGTGCTGCCGCCATCACGCAGAGTACAGCAGCCACGATAAAGGCCATGTTGTAAGTTCCTGTTATGTCAACGATTTTCCCGGCCACCATGGAACCGAACACACCACCGACGCCCCAGGCAGTAAATACCAGTCCGTAGTTAACGCCGAGGTTCTTGGTACCAAAGAAATCGGCAGTAGTGGATGGGAAGAGGGATAAGTTGGCGCCGTAGTTGAATCCAACGGCGGCAGCTCCGGCAATTAACAGCGCCATGGTATTTAATTTAGCAAAGAGCAGCATGACTGCAGCCTGGGACAGGAAGACCAGCAGCATGGTTCGGGTTCGGCCCAGCTTATCAGATACCATACCGGCAATAATACGGCCGCTGGCGTTGCCTATAGCCAATACGGCAACGAGGATAAATCCGACATCAATATTCCGGGCGGCAGCAATTTTAGCCAGATGACCGATAATCATCAAGCCGGCAAAGGAAGCAAAAGCATACATTAACCATAACAGATAGAACTGCGGAGTTTTTACCATCTCGTGCCAGTCGTAATCGTGTTTCCTCGAGGTCGCAGTCTTGGCGGTTGCCGATGGGGCCGGCATCCCTGCCGGAACATACCCGGCCGGCGGGTCTTGCAGGAGTTGGGCTAGGAGTACGGTTACGATGAAAAAGGCAATGCCCAGAGTCAAAAAGGTTTTGTTAATACCGACGGTGGCCAACAGCTTGTTGGTAACGGGTGCTATATACACGGAAGCCAAACCGAAACCACTGACAACAATACCTGTAATCATACCTTTCTTGGCCGGCGGGAACCATTTTACTGCCGGCGGTGTAGCGGAGGCATAACCGAGCCCGATTCCTGTACCGGCCAGCACACCAAAACCTATAACCATCAGCCACAAGCTGTTCTGCGTTGCGAAACTGGATAAAATCATGCCTATACCTGTTAAAGCGCCACCTAATGCAGCAACTATTCGCGGGCCAACTTTATCCTGAGCCCGGCCGGCAAAAACCATGACGACTGCAAACACACCACAGGCGACAGCGTATGGCAGGGAAGCGTCTGATGCGCTCCAGCCCCAGGATTTCGTTAATTGTTTGGCAATAACGCTCCAGGCATATAGAACACCCAAAGCCAGGTTAATACCTGTACCTGCAAGGGTAACAATCCAACCCTTGTTAGAATTAGCAGTCATATTTAACACCCCTTTAATTCATATTTTTGTAGAATCAGCAGAATAAGTCCGTAGAACAGTTATATTGTTGTATGTACGTTTGACCAGCTCCTTTCTCGGAAATTTGAAAATTAAGATTGTCGGCTTCTTGTAGTTTCATACTACCACCAGGGTTGGGATAATGCACGCAATAATCCTTGAATTGACACACTCTCTAGGGGAACGGTCGAATTCGATAGTCCAACGGAAACCGGAAAAAGGGATCAATATTTCAACCGTTCACCCGACCGTTTAACCAAGAATAAAAGCCCTTAAAAGTAAGGGCTCAGTCATATCAGAAAAACAAAACTTTTAGTTTCTTGTCTTTAGTATGGAATTGTTTTATACTTTTTTATGCAGTTGATGACTTACGGTTTGTACAGATTGAGGATTACCAAAATTATTATAGTTTTTGGTTCTTAGGAGGGAAATTAGGTGTGCATTTCCATAGTATTCTGCGTTAAGCCGGAACCTGCAGCCAATGCTGCCGAAGTGGAAAATTCCATAAAAAGAATGGCTCTTAATTACGGTTATGGCTGCGGCGTAGGTTTACCGGCTTTAGTAGAAAAAGTCGCTTTATTGGTAAAAGACCGTTTCCCCGATTACCGGTTTTTTGAAATACACGATTTGCAAGAACCCCATTGTGCTTGTGATATTGACCACGATATCAGGATTAAGTCAAAGCTGGGTGAAAGAAGCACTTTTTTCAATCTGGTACATGATATTTTAAATTTTGACAAGGTGGAGGAATTTTCCATATTGTTTACCGAAAATGAAGTTGAGGAAGGCCTGACAATCAGGGAAGATTCCGGTGGTTTGGGGGCTTTTTGCGAACGTTTGAACAATTGGTATACGTGGCAGGTGGAAGGATTCGATCCCATCCGGCAGGCCTACTATATTGCTGACAGTTCGCCTTACCTCTATACCTTTATTCCCGGGTTATCTCATTAACCGGGCCAACGGTTCTGCAGTTTAATCCCGGTTGCTGTCAAGGGTAAAAAATACATGCTCTATGGAACATGACGCGGTATTGAGCCAATGATATAATGGGGACAGGAAGCAGCATATATCTAATTATGACAAGCAAGGGTTGGTAGCAATGGTACAAATTCCTGTCCCTGCAACAGACAATGGAAAGAAACGGGGCCTGAACAAGGGAAAGTTGTTCCTGGTCTTGTTCCTGGCTGGCCTGTTTTTTATTTTTTTGGGGATTAACCTATACGTTATTGTTCCTGTTAGTGTGGGCAATGAGGCTGAGGCTTGCGCTCGCTGCCACGCCATGGTTCCGGAATATGCTACCTGGCGGGAGTCCAACCATGCCCAGTTTCAATGCCGGGACTGCCATAAACAACCTGGTTTTGCTCACCTGTTGAAATACCAGACCAGAATGGTCAAGGAGTTTCTTTTTTACCGGGCCACGGATCTGCCCCAAACAGTTGTTGCCGATAAAATACCTGATGAAGTATGCAAACAGTGTCATTCCAGCAACAGGATTGTTTCTGCTTCGTCTGATACTATAATTCCGCACCAAAAACATGAAGAAAAGGGAATTTCCTGCGTTACCTGCCATAAAGGAGTGGCCCACGGTAGGATTATGGAAAGGGGTATGACCCGAAAGCTTACTGTTTCCGAATGGACACCCGATGTAGCAAGGGAACAAATGGATTACAAGTATACTACACCCAAAATGGATATATGCTTGGACTGCCACGGTAAAAGAAATGTCGAGACGACCTGTTCCGTTTGTCATTCCAGCATGCCGGTTCCTGATTCGCACAAGCCCGCCAGTTGGATGACGAAACATGGTGAGCAGGCGCGGCAGGACTTTAAACCCTGCAACCTTTGTCACGTATACACCATGAAAAAAGAAGTGGATTTGCTGCAGACTACGGTTTTTGGTTATATAAGAATTAATACCTTCTGCATGAACTGCCATACAACGAAAAAACCGCCCAGCCACCGGCAGGAGGGTTTTATGGCCCGGCACGGTACTGAGGCTAAAAATAAAGGAACGGGAAATTGTTTTGTGTGCCATAACCTGAACAAAGAAGATGCCCAAAAGGGCGGATGGCCGAATAAAGTTAACTGCAATGATTGCCATTGGTTTAAAGCGAAAAGCCGGGTGCAGGAATGAACGCCAGCATCCGGCTTATCGGTTTATTTTTTGTTTTCCTGCTCGTCAGCCTGTGTTGCTGTATTTACTGTTTCCTCCAAAGGGCGTACCATATTTGTTTTAGTGGCTTCGATAGCGGAATCCATGGCAATGCCGATAGCATTACCCATTTTTTCGCCGTATTGTCTGCCCATTTCCGACCATGCTCCGGACCTGGCATGTTCTGTTCTCAAGCCGCTTTTAACTGCCGCTTTATTAACTTCATCCCTTGTTTTAGCCAAGGGGGTCAGAACAATTTGGTCCAGGGCCCGCAGCCCTGTTTCTGCCGCCAATCCGATTAAGCGGCCCAACATTGCGCCTGTAGATGCCCCCATTTTTTCCCATTCCGAGACCAGCTTATTGTCCTCTTTCATCAATGTGCTTCCCCCCGGGTTTTTATTGGCTTTATATTAGTTTTTAAACGAACCGTCGATTTTATACATTTCTGTTAAGGAATAAAAAACAGGCTTAATGATGCAAACTAAAAATCACACCACCATTTTTCACTTAACTGGAGGAGTTTACACGTGAATACAGAGACTTTGACAGAAAAAGAAATTGCCCAGATGGCGATTGATATTGAGGAAAGGGGAGTAAGGTTTTACACGGGAGTTGCCGAAATGTTTAACCGGGAAGAAGTGAAGCTGGCATTTTACAAACTGGCTGAAGAAGAAAAGGAACATGCCCGGACATTTAGGCAGCTTTTTGCTTCTCTTGAACCTGAAAGTTCTCTGGAAGATGTAAAAACCGTCGAATACCTGAAGGCGATAATTCATTCTACCGTATTCCCTGAGGGTAGGGAGGAAGCGGTTTTACAGCAGATTAAAACTCCTGCAGAAGCTTTGCATGTAGGTATCCAGGCAGAAAAGGACGCAATTCTTTTTTACCAGGAAATGTATAACAAGAGCCGGTCGCCTAAGGTGAAAGAAGTTCTCAGCAGACTACTAGAGGAAGAGAAACTGCACCTGGTTGACCTGCGGAACTATATCGATGAAATGAAATAAATTGCTGGGTCGATGAAATAGAACGAGTTGGATGATGTCCAATATATTTAACATTTAGTAAAAATTTTTGAACATTAAGAAGGAGTTTTTTGGCTTAACGGCGAAAAAAACTATTAAATATTTTCCATATGCTGTGAGACTTGGAAATCAGGTGAGGCTAATGGCTGAATATCTGGAATATGCCTGTGGAAGCTCAAATTCGCGGGATTCCTATCAGGCCGGAAGGGAAGCAGCGGATAAAGCCGTTAACCAAATAACCAAATTTAAACCCACCCTTGTGGTGGTTTTTGCTTCTGTCAGGCATGAACTTGAGCGTGCTTTGGCGGGAGTGCAGAATATTACAGGCAATGTGCCCATGGTAGGTTGTTCTTCTGCCGGAGAATACTGCGGCAAACTAATGGGCGGCACTGTAACTGTAATCATGTTGGCCTCTCCTCATCTGGAAATTAAAGTGGGTTTAGGAAAAAGAGTGTCGGCAGATTATACCACCGCTGTCTGTGAAATGATTAACAGCGCTCAGGCAGCAGAATTCTTCAATAGTTACAATGAATTATGCGGGGATGCAGACCTCAACGAGTTCACCAAAAAGCCCTTTGCCCTGTTTTTTATGCCGGGGCCTGAACAAGGGAAGCCTTTTTACGGCAAGGAAATTATTGACCTCATCCGCAAGCGGACTATGAGTTCTCTCCCTCTTGCAGGGGGGTGTGCAAGCGCTGAGTCCGGGTGGGAAAACTCTTACCTTTTCTGTAACGGTAAGGTATATACAGACTGTATAGTGGGTGTTTTCGTAAAGACACACCTGAAATTTGGTATCGCTACGGTCCACCATTATTTACCTAAAGAAATGAAACTGATTGTTACCAAAAGCAATGGGCAGGAGCTTTTGGAATTAAATGGCCGGCCGGCAGCAGATTATTTTGCTGATTGTTTGGGTATTGATTTTGGTGAACTAACAAGAAATGTTGATAGTTACCTATTTAGTTATCCTTTTGGTTTAAAAGATTTTACAGGATATTATTACCTGGTTCCGGGAATGGCGATAACACCGGAACACGGAATCAGGTGCTTGTCAACTATAGAGGAAGGTACAGTGCTGCATATAATGGAACCTTCATCGGAAATGCTGCTCCAGTCAGCGGAAGACTTTCTTCGCAAAGCTGTCCTGCGCGGTAAAATTATGAACCCAATGGCAGGTTTGGTTTTTTCATCGGTACACAGGGTCAATTCCTTGCGGGAACTCATCCCGTTGGCCATTCAGAAGATTTACAAAAGCATCAATAAACCTTTTTGTTTTACGGGATTCTGCTCCAACGGTGAGATCGGCCTGACAGGCGAAGGGGTGGCGTCCTTTTTCAACATGTCTTTATCGGGCCTGGTCTTTGGGGATGAATTAAACGAAGCTGCCCAGATAGCACAGAAAAACATGGAATTATGCCGGGAACTTTCCGAAACGGCCCAAAAGAACCAGGAACTCTATAAAGAGCTAAGTATTGTGCATGAACTCGGCAATTTATTGAACTCCTCCCTGAAGCTCGGGTTTGTCATCAATAAAGCAGTGCAGATGGTTGCCCGGCTGATGAAGGCTGAAGGCTGCATATTATTCCTTTATGACCAGGAAAATGATACTGTTAAAACAGTAAGTTATTTTGGTCTTGCCGAGCTGCCCAAGGATTTTGACTTAAAAAATACTCTTGCATATCAGGCCCTGAAGCAGGAGAAGAAACTGCTGATTAAAAATGTGTCTGTCTTTCCTCATCTCTGTCCTTTGTTAAGAGAGTATATTGGGGCCGAATCAGCCATCATTTCGCCCATCATCGTAAAAAAACAGAAAATAGGGATTATTGCCGTTTATAGCAAACAGGAAAATTTCTATGATGACAAGGACCTTGAATTCCTGCACACTTTGGCTAACCAAATCGGTATTGCGGTGGTAAACGCCGACCTTTACGAGAGGACAGAACTATTGGCCTGTACCGACGGGCTCACAGGAATGTATGACCATACCTATTTCCTGACAACCCTGGAACGCCTACTGGTAAAAGCTGAGGAAAAGGGCGATCCTTTATCTTTGATTATGGTTGACCTGGACGATTTTAAGTATTATAACGACAAATACGGACATACAGTTGGCGACCTGATACTAAAGACTACGGCCCAAATCTTACGGGAAAATGTACGGTCCGATGATATTATTGCCCGCTACGGGGGAGACGAATTTGCCGTCATTTTGGTTAATGCGGGCCCCAAAAAGGCTGCGCGGATAGCTGAACGAATCAGTAAGCATATCGCCAACGAACCTTTTAGTGACCCCGAAACGGTGAATGTCTTTTACATAACGGCCTCGGTGGGAATAGCCACCTATCCCTTTGACGCTTCCAACAGCAAGGAACTGATTGATGTGGCAGATAAAGCTATGTACCTGACTAAGAGGACAACGAAAGCCAAAACGAGTTCTTATTTGGCGGAGTTTGAAGAGCTGGAGGCCCAGCTTACCCCCTCAGAAAAGGCTTTGCTGGATACCATAAAATTATTAATTCAAATGCTTGATTCGCGGGACCGCTACACCTGGGAACATTGCCGGCAGGTAGCCAGATATGTCACATTAATGGCGGAAAAGCTTGGTTTAAGTAAGGAAACTGTTTCTAAGTTAAAACTGGCCGGTTATTTACATGACATGGGAAAAATTCATGTCAAACCGGAAGTTTTAAATAAGCCTGGTTGGTTGGCTGAGCACGAAATGGAAACTGTTAAACTGCACCCGGTTGTCGGGGCCAATCTCCTTTCGCCGATAAAAGGTTTCCGGGAAATAAGGGACATTATCTATTATCATCATGAATGGTTTAATGGCAAAGGATATCCCGAAGGGTTAAAAGGGGAACAGATCCCGTTAGGTTCCAGGATTCTGGCTATTGCCGACGGGTTTGACGCCATGACCTCCAACCGTCCTTACCGGAAGGCGCGTACTTTCGAGTGGGCTGTGGAGGAACTGAAAAAACAAAGTGGATGTCAGTACGACCCTGCCCTTGTACAATTGTTCCTTGAATTGCTTGAGGAAGAAGGCCGAGCTACTCAAAACCGCCCGTAACCCCTTATATATACGCTATAAATTCGATATTTTTTAATTGGTTCAAGTTTTGCAAGGGGTTGCCGCGAACGCCTATAAATAAAGGTAATTTTCCCGGTTTCAGATGGCCCGCCTCATGCATACCAACAATCTTCGCGGAAGCAGAGGTGGCGGCGGATAGGATCTCCTCGTTGGATAATCCTGCTTTTTGGTAATATTTCAATTCATCAAGATATGATTTTCCATGGTAGACCTGGTTCGCTCCCGCGTCTGTCCCTATGCCTAAAAGAACGCCATAATTGACAGCTTTGTTAATGGCTTCCAGTTGTCCTTCGTAAGAACGCCGGATAACATCCAGGTTGGCCCCGGGATAAGGTACATGACCTGCCGTTAAAAGATTGCCCAGGGGCGCGACGGTAGGGAGCCAAGCGGTTTGGGATTCGGCCATTTGTTTTAGTGTAGCATCTTTGACAAAATAGCCGTGTTCTACCGAATCTACCCCGGCTGATATGGCTGTCGACACTGCCTCATCGGAGCTGGCATGGGCCATCACCGGGAGGCCGTACCGGTGCGCTGTATCCACGATAGCACGCAGTTCCTCGGCGGTAAACTGGGTCTTGCCTACCAGGCCATATTCTTTAAAGCTGACCAGGCCGGAAACAACAATTTTAATATGGTCAACTTTCTGCTCTGCCAAAGCTGCAATCTGATCTTTTGCATCAGCCAGGGTTTCAATTCCCGGTCCCAGGAAATGTCCATACCTGCCTTTTTTATAAAGAGCTGTGCCAGGCGATAGTATTTTTGGCCCCTCAAGTTGACCTGTTTTTTGCGCTTCTCTTGTCTGAAGACTAAAACCATACAGGTCGCCTCCGTCCCGCAGCGCTACCAGGCCGGAGGAAAGGGAATCCTGCATCCATTGTTTGATGCGGGAACGCGTAGCGGCTGGGTTGGTCGTCCATTCTTCAACGGTTTTCAGCAGGTTTTGGGAATCGAAAGCCAAATGGACATGGCAGTCTATTAAACCGGGCATCAGTGTAATTTCCGGCAGGCGAATAACCTGCGCATCATGCTGGGCATCGTTAATTTCAGTTTTTAAACCGCCTGTAGAGACCCGTTCAATCCGCCCCTTTTTAATTGTTACGGTGCAGTTTTGTAAAAGACCTGAGCTACCGGCCCCTTCCCAAACCTGGCCGGCATGGATGATGTAATACTTATCGGGCTTAATTTTTATCGTTTTCATAGCTAGTCTCCTGCTTAATTATGTTATTATCATTATAGCACAAATAACTTTGTTTATCTGGAAGCGGTTGCAATTGACACGAGCAGGCCTTTATGTTATCATATCTTACGTAGTTTGTTTCTGCCGTTGTTTTATCGGGATGTGGCTCAGTTTGGTAGAGCGCACGGTTCGGGACCGTGAGGTCGCAGGTTCAAATCCTGTCATCCCGACCATTAATAAAAAATAACTTTATTTTATTATAAAACTTCTTTGTGTCACACAAAGAAGTTTTTTTGTGTTTTACACGTTTTGACAAATTTTTTGGACAACTCGTAGTAAAATGTAATTAAACATAGTATATATAAGGAACGGATTGAAGAATTTTCACTTGGTTTTTAAACTTTTTGCTACGGAAACAAAACGAAAAGGGCAGCTATGTTAAAAAGAGGGCATGGATATGGACGATTGGTGGGCGTCTGGTATAAGCTGTTTTTTGCCTGAAGAGGCCGTTTCCTTTCTAAGTGTGGCAATAGTATATTATTTACTAAACCGGTATTATAAAAAACTTATAGATTTTTTGTTTACATTCCGCGCCAAACTGTTTAAGTTAAAACCTCTACAGTATAAAGTTCCACCCCATTTCAACCGTACTGGTTTACAGGCCAAAGGGCAGAAACCGGAAATACATTATTACCTCGGAGAAGCTTATTTGCGCTCAGGCATGCTGGAAGAAGCCAAAAAAGAACTGCAAGCAGCCTTGTGCTTGGACCTCCATTTGTTTAATGGCAGGCCGTATACCAGGCTGGCTGAGTGTTACCTGCGGGAGGGAAACCGCGAAAAAGCCCTGCAGATGCTGGATAAGGCTGTTGATTGGTTCCCTACATTAAGCACTCTTTGCGAAACGGGGGAATTGTACAGGATTTCCGGGGAAAAAGAAAAGGCCAGGAGAATTTTTAACCAAGTAATTCAGGGATATAAAGAACAGTTAAAATACAGGCGCAGGAAAGAGTGGCGTTGGCTGCTTTTTGCCCTGTTGCGCAACTTTAACTTATAACTAAGCTTTTTCAACACGCCTGAACACCTCCTTGCATATTATAGGTGAAAGAAGGAGGTGTTTTCTTTTGCTGTTTAGCAGTCGGTTCTTAAGGTTAATGACTCCTTATTTGTCGGGGCCTGATGTCAAAGCAGTTCAGGAAAGGTTAGTAGACCTGGGATATTACAAAGGCCGTGTTGACGGTGTTTTTGACCCGGCAACGGCCAATGCAGTGGTGGCTTTTCAAAACTCAAGGGGGCTGAAGGCCGACGGTGTGGTCGGGCCGGATACCTGGAGCGCCTTAGGAACGGATATGGCGGTTAGCGCTGCGCCGGGACAAGGGTATAGAATTTTTATTGATACAGAGAGATTCCGTTTAAGCCTGTTTAAAGACGGGGTTCACCAGGCTGCTTGGCCCGTTGCAGTTGGCAAGCCAAGTACTCCCACTCCCATTGGAGACTGGGTCATCACTGAGAAAATTATGAACCCGGGAGGGCCCTTCGGGGCTCGGTGGATGCGTATAAGCGTTCCCTGGGGAGGATATGGTATTCATGGCACAGACAACCCGGCGTCCATAGGAACGGCGGCCAGCCACGGTTGTATCAGAATGTATAACGAGGATGTGATAAAGTTATATGATATAGTAGGTATTGGAACACCTGTCAAAATAACCGGCAGGGTATTTACGGGACGCCTGCTGCAAATTGGGGTTCCTCCCGGGTCGGACATAGTTCAGGTTCAACAGCGGCTGCAGACTTTAGGATATTATAAAGAAGAATTGGATGGCCAGTTCGGGCCGACCACCCGTAACGCTGTTATAGCCTTCCAGCGGGTTAGAGGCCTTGTCCCTGACGGCATTGTAGGGCCCCGTACATATGAAGAGTTGGAAAAAGCTTATGACCAGGCTTTAGGGCTCCGTTACCCTTAAACGCCTTTAAAATATGCTTGTTATAATTTTTTCCAAAGCAGGACTTTGCCAAGTTTTATTTAAATATTTGAACATGGGAGGTGAGGCCCATTGGCTTGTCTTACCCGCACCGAAGTAATAGACCGTATTGAAAAATATCTGGCCAGGAAGATTTCTGCGGCTGATATTGGTTGGTGGGCCTTTGATATATTTGTTGAGGCAAATATAGAATATGAACCGGGTCACGAGCGTATTTTAAAGGATGTTATTCAGGCGCTGCAGCACTTCCACGACGATGACCCTTTAATGCGGCAATTTTACCCGGAGGAAGAAGACTTGATATATTATTTAAGGTGTTTAAAAGGCGAAGAGATGTACAACCCCCAAAAAATACCTCATTGGAATGTTTAATCAAAGGGGGAAGCTTATGGACGGAATAATCTTTCAAGTATTATCTTATCTCGGCGAATCGGTTGACAGAGAACCAGGAATAGTCTTCAGGCCCGGAGATGTTATTAATGTATTTGTGAAACAGGTGACAGGAAATCAGGCGCTACTCCGGTACCAGGGTCAATTGTTTTTGGCCCGGCTGGAAGCTAATGTTGAGGCAGGGGCCAGGCTGCAGTGCCTGGTCCAGGGCGAGCGGGATGGCAAAATTCAACTGAAGCTTCTTGCGGAAGGGAAAAACCTCGACTGGAAGGCCGATGATTTAATCGGTAGGCTTTTGAAAAAGGCTGGCATCGCCGAATCTTCGTATACCAAACAGATAGCTTTGTCGATGTTGCATCAGGGTATGGCCGTGACCAGGGAAAACGTCGAGGCTGTACTGGCGGGAGCCAAGAAAGTACAGGCCTCCTTACAGGATTTGGACCTGTTGGTTTTCCTGCATAAAATGGGCTTGCCCATTGAAGATAAGATTTTGTCCGCCTTAAAAAATTCTATCGATAGCCCTGATAGTTTGGGTAGGCAGTTGGCTGATTTAAGAAACATGCTGATAGCCTTAAAGGATAGCGCGGGCCCGGAAATACTGAAGAACCCCGAAGCAGTGCAGACCGTTGAAAGGATCATTAACCTGCTCAACCAATTGACTGTAAAGCCCGGGGAAAGCGGCCGGAATACAGTTATGCAAATTGCTTTGGCCCGGGCAAATCTGGCGGGCGGAACTGACCGGGCGTTAGATACGGCAACCCAGAATTTGTTTGGATCAGGGAGTATTATTGCCGCCCCGGATGGTTCGGAGCAGCCCGTTGTCGGTAGGTATAACGGTGCACGGGAAAAACCGGTTGCGGCGCTGGAACCAACGGCGCCGGAACAACAGTTATTACAAACAAACGTACATAAAGGCAATGTCTTGGAGGGACCGAACCGCTCGGAAGCGGAAACCGAGTCTTTTCCGGCAAGAGAAATTCTGCCGCGGCTTATTAAACTGGTGCAGGTCAGAGATATACATAGCAAAACGGAGTTTATGACAAAGCTTGATCAATTTTTGGACCGCCAGAGGGAAATTTTTGCTGATACCAAAAATGACAAGCTGCCTGACCTCTTAAACCGGTTGCTGGATTTTGTGAAAGATGAACCTCACCAGGCGGCCAGGGAACTGGTAGCGAAGATTTCCGACCTGGTCGATAAGTTTGGTGTCTACCAGGAGGTCAACCGGACAGTTGACCCGGGACGGGAAAGTTTTGTTTTCCTGCAATCTTTGGTTGACCCTGATAACCCTGCCGGGGCATATGAGGTATTGATCAGATTTAAAAAAGACGGGACGAAAAGAAAGGTCAACTATGAAAACTGCCAGGTAACGGTTTCCCTGAATACGGTTAAACTGGGCCTGGTCAGGGCCAGGGTGAGGTTAACAGGGAGGGAATTAACCGGCAGATTTATAGTGGAAAACGAACAAGTGAAAAAAACCGTTGATGCCAAAGTTGGATTATTAAAAGAGCGTTTACAGGGTCTAGGGTTTACGGCAAAAATTCTTTCTACCGAAGTAGTCCAAGAAAAGGAACGAAGTGTAGTCTTTACTGACAACGATAAAGATCCGCTGAAGATTAATCAAATCGACCTGCGGGTGTAGGGGGACAAAAATGGCGGGTGCAAGTGAAAAAAATAACGGGGGTAATTCCGGGCACATAAAAAAAGCCGTTGCCCTTGAATATAAACCCGGTTTACAGGATGCGCCGCAGGTGGTGGCCACGGGTCAGGGGCTGGTGGCGGAAAATATTGTCCGGCTGGCAAAGGAATATAATATTCCTATTGAAGAAGATCCGGTACTGGTCGATGCCTTGCGGGTATTGCAGTTGGGGGAAGAAATTCCGCCTGAGTTATACCGGGTAGTGGCTGAAATTCTGGTGTTTGTCATGGATTTGGACAAAGAAGCGAGGAATTAAATTTCCTCGCTGTCTTTTTCCAGGGTTTCCAGCTTTTCGGCTACATCACGGGTGGCTATGGATAAAAGCAGTTCTTTGGTTTTCCCTGCCTGTTGAATCTTATCCAAAATTTCCGGGCTTACTTCACCATCCTGGGCAATGATAAGTTGGCCGTCGTTATCATAGATGTCTTTGCCAACTTTTTTCCAGAGAAGAGAGGATAATTCCTCGGGTGAAAGTTTGTTCCTGTTTTTGAAATTCTGTAGTTTTTCCATCCATGCTTCATAGGTACTCACCAGTTCATTTTTACTGTCGGACAAAAATGTGGTAGTTTTGGCGGCAGTTTTTGTGATAAGTGCTTTGGATTTATCTGTACCTTCTTCTTTCATTTCTTTTACTTTTTCGCCAAGCTTTTTGCTGACCTCTTTAGCTGTGGACAAAGTTACTTCCCATCCCTTTTCCACATCGTCTTTCAGGTTAGCCAGGTTACCTTTCCAGGATTGCAGGTTCTCCTTCCAACTGTCAATGTTATCAACAATTCCTGAATCGGCTTTTTGCAGGGATTCTCCGGCGTTGTCTTTCGCAATGATCACATCAGGGCCTATTTTCGTGATTGCTGAGACGGGGATGAGGGCTTTACCTTGCATAAGATTTCTGATTACGCCGCCCGATAACAGAAAGCTTTCGATTTTACCGGAATCCGCATCAAAACTGAAGTCTTCGACAGTCCCCATCAATTCGCCGGAGGGGGTTATTACCCTGGTACTGTAAATGTTGAAATCATTGGCCAGTTTTTCCAGGGAGGGTAAGTTATTTAAGTTATCCACCAAATCTTTTGTTTCAACGGTTATGGCATAATTTCCGATTGCTTTGACAGAAGAAAAGCTGAGGGCTTTTTCGCCTTTGAACCAGCCTTTGGTGTTTAAAGTAAACCCTGCTACCATGGCTGTTTCGGGGTCTACCAGTACCCGGGCCACTGCACCCAGGTCCTCGCCTTGCAGGGTAATTACCTGCTTGCCGATGACCTCCTGGGTTTTGAATAATCTTTTTTCCGGATTTGCATTCATGCAACATTCCTCCTTTACAAGGTATAGTTGTTTACTTTGATGAAACTGAGCCCATATCCTTCCTTTTTTGGCGGAGGTAAAAAATTTTTATTTATTTTTTTTTGATTTTTGGTATAATATTCTTATGTTCTTTTGAGGACTATACATAAGGAGGTTTATACTATGTTGCCAACACCAAAGAAATATTTTGTTACAGCAGCCGCCGCAGAAGGGAAAACCAAACTGACTGCTTTTGACAATGCCTTGTTAAAGGCTAGGGTCGGAAATATAAATCTTATCCGGGTAAGTAGTATTTTACCGCCAAATACTGAATACGATCCCGATTTAGTTATCCCACCCGGTTCACTGGTTCCTACAGCCTACGGCTCAATCGTGAGCGATGTGCCGGGAGAAACTATTGCGGCCGCCGTAGGTGTCGGTATATCCGAAGACGATTTTGGCGTGATTATGGAATTTTCCGGTAAGTGCACCAAGGAAGAGGCGGAAAAAGCCATTGAACAAATGGTGAAAGAAGCCTTTGAAGTTCGTCAGAAGCCCCTGAAAGAAATAAAAATCGCTGCTGCTGAACATACTGTAGTTAACATTGGATGCGTCCTGGCGGCTGTTCCTATGTGGTACTAATTTGCTTTGATGGAAGTAGACGGGGGAGTTACAGGAATTACGGTAACTCCTTTTTTATGCTTAACATAATTAAGGAGGCTGAATTCGATGGAATTATGGTATACAGAAAAACAGACAGAAAACGTGGGGATAACCTGTAAAACTTCGCAAACCCTGCATCGGGAAAAAACAGAGTTTCAGGATTTGGCCATTATTGATACCCTGCAGTTTGGCCGCATGCTGGTGCTCGATGGCATGGTGCAGACGACTGTCAAGGACGAATTCGTTTACCATGAAATGATCAGCCATGTACCTTTGATGACTCATCCCGCGCCAAAAAAAGTATTGGTCGTCGGAGGAGGGGACGGTGGGACCATCAGGGAGATAATCAAACACCCTTCGGTGGAAGAAGCGGTACTGTGTGAAATCGACAGGCGGGTAGTGGAGCTTTCTCAGGAATACCTGCCGGAAATTAGCTGCGGTCTGAAGGATAAGAAAGTAACTGTTTTATATGCCGATGGCATTAAGCATGTTCAGGACAACCCCAATACCTATGATGTAATCCTGGTGGATTCGACAGAGCCCGTCGGCCCGGCTGTGGGGCTGTTTGCCAAGGAGTTTTACCGGTCTATATTTAAAGCCCTGAAAGAGGACGGGCTGTTTGTGGCACAGACGGAATCTCCCTTTTTTAACAACGACCTGATTTCCCGGGTGTTTAAGGATATTGCCGATGTATTTCCTATTGCCAGGCTTTACCTGGCCAGTGTGCCGACTTACCCGAGCGGTCTCTGGTCTTTTACCCTCGGTTCCAAGAAATATGATCCCTTAAACCCGGCTGTGGATAAGGAGCTATCCTTTGAGACCAGGTATTATACCAAGGGATTGCACCGGGCAGCTTTTGAGTTGCCCAGGTTTGTCAGTGATTTGCTAAAATAGGCGGTGAGAGGGATGCATAGCTTGGTGGAGCACTATGGAAGATTTATGGGCAGCGCCACTACCTATGAAGAGGCCGATACAGTGATAATCGGGATTCCTATGGATTTTACCGTCAGTTTCCGGCCCGGTACTAGGATGGGGCCACAGGCGGTGCGCAATGTCTCTTACGGTTTGGAGGAATTCAGCTTTTACTGTGCAAAGGATTTGGCTGATTACAGTTATTTTGACTGGGGCGACATCAACCTTCCCTTCGGCAATGTACCGGGCAGCCTGGACAGGATTGAACAAGTGACAGCAGGTGTTTTGAAAGACGGTAAGTTCCCTATTTTGATAGGCGGCGAACACCTGGTATCCTATCCCATTGTAAAACAGGTTTATAATAAATACCCCGATTTAGTGGTACTGCATTTTGACGCCCATGCCGATTTGCGCGCCGATTACCTGGGTGAGGTTTGGTCCCACGCCACCGTGATGCGTAAGGTGGCAGAATTGATTGGGGGACATAACCTCTATCAATTTGGCATTCGTTCCGGTACCAGGGAGGAGCTGGCTTATGCCAGGGAAAACACGAACCTTTTCATGGACGATGTAGTGGCCTCACTCAAGGGGGCAATGGAAGAGTTCCACAACAGGCCCGTATATGTAACCCTGGATATTGATGTGGTTGACCCGGCTTTTGCGCCGGGGACCGGAACACCGGAACCTGGCGGCTGTAGTTCCAAGGAAATTATAGAGGCCGTTGACCTGATGGCTGATTTAAATGTAGTTGGCTTTGATATTGTAGAAGTATCCCCGGTTTTTGACCAGTCAGAGAGGACATCGTTACTGGCAGCCAAACTGATCCGGGAAGCTATTCTGGGTTTCACCAAACCGCGAAATATGAAATAGAATATTGACAAAGTGCTCTTTATCAATTACTCTATATAAACAGGGAAGTAAATACTAATGCCCTTTCGTTACGGTAGCTTATAACCGAAAAGGGGGTCAGAGCTATGTGTGAATGTTGTGCCAACCATGCCAAAAAACATGAAGACCATATTCATGTGCAGGGCGTTAATTGCGGACATTGTGTCAGCGCTATAGAAAAAGCTTTGGCCGATATGCCCGGTATCAATGGGTTGGAACATTTGGCAGAAGCTAACCAGCTAAAAATCAGTTTTGATGCCAGACTGGTTGATGTGGCGAAATTAACAGAGATTATTACCGGTTTGGGATATAAAGTAGCCTAAAAAATTTTTAAAAGGCCAAAAATTGCATTTGACTTCTGAGCCGACATTGTGTATACTTATCTTTGTCGGTGATTGTTCGGGCGATTAGCTCAGCTGGGAGAGCACCTGCCTTACAAGCAGGGGGTCGGCAGTTCGATCCTGTCATCGCCCACCATAAATTTAATAATAAGTTTGCGGAGCAGTGGTCTAGTCGGTCTAGGATGCCGGCCTGTCACGCCGGAGGTCGCGGGTTCGAGTCCCGTCTGCTCCGCCATTAAAAAGTGCCACGGTAGCTCAGTTGGTAGAGCAGAGGACTGAAAATCCTCGTGTCGGCGGTTCGATTCCGTCCCGTGGCACCATTATATTGCATTACATGGCTTTGCCCAAAAATTTCATTGCTTTCAGGGTTGACTTTATTTTTTAAAAGTGCTAATATATATTTTGTCGGCAGCACCATATGCGGAAGTGGCTCAGTGGTAGAGCATCGCCTTGCCAAGGCGAGGGTCGCGGGTTCGAATCCCGTCTTCCGCTCCATAATAATGAGCAAAATACCCTTTCACAAAGGGTATTTTTTTTACCTTAAAAACCGGGAAATATTGGCTTAGCTATGTTTCACAATCTGAAACATATTATCCAGTACAATCCAGTTTTCCGGGAAATACAGCCCCAGCACCCAGTAACTTATGCCGCGTAACCCGTATTCAGCGGCCAATCGGTATTTTGCCTGCACGCTCCTGGCATCTTCAAACCAAACTACATGCTCATTACCGTTTTCATCCCTATAATTAAAGAATGGTGATTGGGCAACCTCATCAAATTGTATAGTTGCCCCGTATCTGGCGGCCAGTCTGAGAGCCTGGTGGGGGCTGATCCTCGGCGCCCATGGTCCGCCGGGCGTATACGGCAGGGTCCAGTTATATCCGTACAGTGGGACGCCCAGCAATATTTTTTTGGCCGGTATTACAGAAACAGCATAGTCCAATACTGCCTTAACTTCATTTAATGGCGCTACGGCAAGAGGTGGTCCTCCTGCCCAGCCCCATTCATATGCCATTAACACTACAAAGTCGACGATTTCTCCATGGGCCTTGTAATCATGGGCGCCGTGCCACTCACCTGTTTTGATGTCAAAAGGTTTTGGCGCCAGAGCTGTGGAAACAGGATAATTCTCTGCATGCAGTGCGGCAACAACTTTTCCCAGGAAAGAATTATATAGCTGGCGGTCTGCAGGTGGAATCCGTTCGAAATCAATATTCAGCCCGTAATAACCTTTATTTTTCAGTAACGCCAGGACATTTTTAATATAGTTTTCCTGCGCTTTATCACTGGTTAATAAACCGTGGACCAGGCTGCTGTCAAAATTGCCATTCCTGAAATTGGTAGTAACCAGCAGTGGAGAGACCCTGTACTGCCCGGCCACGGTCAGTATCACGGAATCGTTGATTGGGTTCAGACTCCCGTCCTCATTGATTGTATGGCTAAAGGGACTTATGTAGGTCAGGTACCGGCCAACTTCATCGATAGTGCGGGTTTCCCTGGCGGCACTGGAAGGTTCAATATATCCGTTTACTTCAATGGTACCAAAAGTTTTGGTTGTTTCCGGGATTCTGAGCCTCATACCGGGATAAATCAAATTTGGATTGACAATCCGGTTAAGTTCAACGATCCGGTTTATTGGGACGTTGAATCTCCGGCTAAGTAGCCAAAGGGTATCACCGGGCCGCACTATATAGATGAATTCAGTGGTCGGAATGACCAGAGCCTGCCCGATAATAAGATAAGGAATATCCTGTAGTCCGTTGGTATTGATGATACTCTCAACGGTTACCCCGTAGTTTCGCGCCAGAGCATACAAAGTATCTCCGCGGCGGACAACATGTATTCGCAAAGCAGAAACCTCCCTTTCAAATTCCTACTATTCATCATATTCAGCGCGACAATAAAAGATAAAAAATGCATGAAACAAAAAAGGAATAAAGTGCTGTAGTAAAACCAACTCGAGGGACTCTAAAAAGTTCTTTTTTTTTTGGCTTTTTTTTGGCAAGATAAGGGAAAATTGCCCAATATGTCGAATAATTGATATCATCAAGACCCTCAGAAAAGATTATCCGGCTACGTAATACACAGGGGAAGTGATTCACCGGTGAATGATTCTGTAAAGGATATACTGCTAAAATCCCAACAGGGAGATGTGGAAAGTCGCGAACTGCTCATCAGCAAATATAAAAATTTTATTCTTCAGGCGGCATCCAATATATGCAAAAGAAAAATAACGTGGGATGATGACGAGGCCAGCATCAGTCTTATTGCTTTTAACGAGGCTATTGACCGCTATAATGAACACTACGGCAAGTCTTTTAATAACTATGCCTTTATGCTGATTCGCAGCCGGTTGATAGACGAGTTTCGCAGGGAAAGAAAAAAAATAGAGATGGAAAGCCTGTCCCTGGATGATAATGCTGATTTTGCGCTGTCCGCGGTAGAGGTTGCCTCAGCCGTTGCGGCCCACAAGCTGGACGAATCGGCTACCGAACTGGCCTCTGAATTGAACAGGTTTGATAAAACCCTGCAGGAATACGGCATAGATTTAATTGAACTTGAAGAATGCTCTCCGGACCACCGGGATACAAGAATTAAGTTGATCCGGATTGCCAAACGTTTTTCTGCTTACCCGGCTTTACTGGAGCAGTTAATTAGAAATAAGCGGCTGCCGATTAAAGAAATGCTCCCGCACGTTGAGGTGAGCCGCAAAACTCTGGAGAGAAACCGTAAATATTTAATTGCCCTGATTTTAATTTTCGGTTCCGAAGAGTTTGTGGGGATCCGAAATGCCATTTCATTTGCGGAAATAGGGGAGTGACGAAAAATGTACGGAACAGTCATGAAAATTACAGATAAACAAATGGTGGTATTGTGTGAAGACGGTAAATTTCGTAACCTGCCACTGACTAGCCCAATTCCTGCTTTGGGCGAACGGATTCCCATTCCCGATAAGGTTGTTGCCGCCAGGCCGCTGAAAAGGGGCTTTCCTATTTCCAGGTTCCTTGCGGCAGCAGTTTGGCTGGTTTTGTTTATCGGGGCCTCCTTGTTTGTTTCGCGGTTGTATACGTCAGCTCAACCTGTGGCCATGGTGGCGGTGGATATTAATCCCAGCGTTGAACTGCTGGTTGATAAGGAGGGCAGAGTGCGGCAGGCTTCTTTAGTCAATGACGATGCCAAGTTGTTATTGGCGGGAACGGAATTGACCAACAGAGAATTTTACGATGCCGTAAACATCATTATAAATAAAGCTATTGACCAGGGATACCTGGATCTCAATACGGACCGGAACCTTATTATGATTTCGGTAGTTGATTTAAATAAGTCCCTTTTCAAAGTAGACCCGGCCAGATTATCAGCGCCTGCGAAATCATACGATATAGAGGTATTTTATGTAGCCAAGGAACAAGAAATCAAGGCAAGGCAAGCCGGTTTAACGGTAAATAAATATTTGGTTTACGAAAAAGCTCAAAAGGCAGGAATTGCCTTGGATAAGGAGACGCTGAGGAAAAAGTCTGTGGTCAGGTCCCTGCAGCAGGCAGGTATAGACCCGAAGAGTTTTTTCAGGTATGTACGGGCGTTGGATAAAAATGGCCTGAAACATTATAGGGGCGGGAAAAAGAATGATGATAATGAACATGATGAAAGAGATCAGGAAGAAAAAGAAGATGATAAAAAGGGTGAAGGCGAAAGAATAAATATTCCCGCGGGACAAATAGCGAAACCGGCCCAAAATCCGGATATAAAAATCTGGCATGATGATGAGCAGGTAAAAAACGATGAGCAAAAGGAGGAAAAGGAACCGAAAAATAATCAGGAAAAGCAAAAAGCGAGGATAGAAGACCGGGAAGAAAAGAAGAAAAAGATGGATGAAAAAGAAGAAGAGTTTAATAAGGATAAGCAGGAACCCGATGATAAAAAATATCGGGGTGCCGACGAGAAGGACGGCGATAACAAAAAAGACGATAATATGTTCAATGACCGAAAAGAAAATAGCTCAGACAGTGACGGAGACCGGGAATAAAGGTAAACGGGGCCTACCCCCATAAATCAGGATTTTTTCCGTAATAGACATTAGAATATCAGAAAACCGGGTATCCTTTGGGGTTGACCGGCAAAAATCGGAGGGAGGAGATAGAAAATGAAGAAGTTGAGAACGTTTTTAAGTTTGTTGCTGGTGGCGCTGTTTACTTTTGGCGTAATAACGCCTAAAGTTTCAGCCAAAGAAGTGAAAACAAAAATTAATGAGGACGGCCGGGTGCAGATTATTTTAGAATTCGACGATGTCGAAGAGGCCAAATGGGCAGCGGAGTTTATTGCAAAAATGAAGGCTAAAAACGTGATTTCGGGATACCCCGACGGCACCTTCAGGCCTAATCAACCTGTCAGCAGGGTAGAAGCAATTGTCATGGCTGTTCGCTTAATGGGTTTGGAAAAGGAAGCCCAGGCCAAATCTGCCGAGAACGTAAAACTTCATTTTAAGGATGCCGCTTTGCTGGAAAAACAGTATCCCTGGGCCAAAGGTTACGTGATTACTGCCTTGGAAAAGGGGCTTTTTGATACAACGGAGGAAAAAATCCAACCGGATAAACCCGCCACCCGCGTTTGGATATCAAGTCTGCTGGTCAGAGCTTTAGGACTACAGGCGGATGCCCTCAAACAGATGACTAAAATCCCCGTTTTCAAGGATGCAGACAGTATTCCTGCCGGAGCAATAGGTTACATAAATGTAGCCCTTGAACAGGGAATTATTGCAGGGTATCCGGACAACACATTTAAACCATACAAAAACGTGACCAGGGCAGAAATGGCTGCTTTGCTGGATAAAACAGGCAACGGGCTGCTGGAAAATACCGGTGCAGTAACAGTCTATGGCACTATAACCGATATCAATTTCGTCTCTATTTCAGTAACCGATAAGGTTTACGAGGCCACAACGGGAACTGTTACAGTCAGGACCTTTGCCGGAGACAGTGCAACCTATTTTATTCCCGCTGATTTAATGGTTCAGAATAAGGATGGGTTTATCCGGGCGAATCAGCTTGCGAAAGGTGATGTTGTTACCCTTGTAATTAAAGATAACAAAGTAATTGAGGCGTACCTGCTGGATAAAGAAACAGTCGAGAACACGGAACCGGGCATTTTGAAACTGGAAGTGAAAGTGGATACAGGGGAAGGCCGGGAATATAAACTGGAATATAAAAACGAGAAGGGGAAAGTCTACGGTGAAGTAAAAGAAGAGCAGGGGAAAGAAAACGACGAAGATAAAAACGAGGACAATGGAGACAAAAATAATGAAGAAAAAAATAAAGAAAATATAGCGCTGGTTAAAGAGCTGGTTGAGAAAATGGCTTTAACCAGTGAAATGACGAAACAAGAAATTGCCGACCGGGTTTTAAGTGTTCTGGAAATTGATGAAAATGCTGTAAAAGAATTAGAGATTGAAGTTAGGTTTGCCAATGGCAAAAAGGTAGAAATCGATATTGAAAAGGAAAAAACAAAGCAGGCAGAGGAAAAAGAGGATGAAGAAATGAAAGATGATGATTAAAAATTCTCTGTTATTGCCGGCTAGGTCTGTTGTCGAAAAATGTTACAATAAGACGAGCGATATCTGTTTTAAACTGCAGGAAAATATAGACTTCCTGCAGTATTTTATTAAAATGAACAATATAATTGGTACAAGTCATTTTGCAAACTCCGCGAAAGTGGGGGACGCAAAGCCATGGGTCCTGGTACGCCGCGGGAAAGGCAGGGACCGCCAGGTTGCAGCAGATATCACGGTACGAGGTGAAAGCCTATTCCTTCACGGAGTAGGCTTTTTTGTGTTTATCCAGGATTATATTATGAGGTGACGAAAATGCCCGAAAGCAAATTGACCAGGTCTGTGCGACTGACCAAGATGCAGGACTTCATCCGTTTAAAAACACCCGGGGGAGGGGCTACTCTTCAGGAAATAGCCCAGGAGTGCGGGGTCACCCCGCGTCAGGTTTTCCGGGACCTGATGACATTGGAGCGGGAGCTGGGAGTCAGATTGACCAGACCGGGTAGAGGGAATAAAGAAACCGGCCGGTATAAAATAGAAGATATGTTCGGTCTAAAAATTGATTCGGAAACTGCTGCGGTAATGTTTTTAAGCATCCTGCGCCAAAAGGGGAGTCCGTTGGCGATAAAAATCAATCAGATTAAAGACATCTTAATCGCAGCCCTGTTCAAAAACCGGTACGCCGGCCAGTTGGAGGGTATCAAGAAGTTGCAGAACCGTGTGCATATCGTGGAGGAACAACTGCTGGACATAAAGAAGGCCGGAGAAGTATTGACGCGGTTATTAAATGCACTGGCCGAAAACAATGTTGTCAGTATTCGGTATTTTACCCCGACCAAGGGAGCATGGTCCACAAGAGATGTGGAACCTTATGGCCTGTGCAGTAAACATAATGTGTGGTACCTGATTGGTTTTTGCAGGAAAAACAGGGACACCAGGACCTTTAGAATTGACCTGATTGATTATGTGTTTGTAAGAACAGAGAAATTTCGGTTTCCTGAGGATTTTTGTCTTGACAGCTATTTTGGGGAAAGTTGGGGCGTTTATGCAAGTGATGAGGCGCAGGATGTCCTAATTAAAGTATCGTCAGAGATTGCATACAGGTTTCGCCTTTTAGCGTATCACCCCAGCCAGCAGATTGTGAAGGAGCTGGAGGACGGGTCGATTATTGTTTCGTATAGGACTTCCGGTATATATGAGTTTACCGGCTGGCTGCTGCAGTGGGCGGAGTTTGTGGAGGTACTGGAGCCCGCGGAGTTGCGGAGGCAGATGAGAGAGAAGCTGGAAAAAATGGTGGAGAGGTATGTTTAGGGGAAATTTTTCGCAAAAAAGAACAAAAGTGACAAACAGTGGTCAGTTTTGTAGTGTAATTTGAAAAGGGTAGTCACAGGCTACCAAAAACACATATAAAAGAGGAGGGTGCTTTATGGCGACATTTACTGCACAAATTCTGGTTGGGCATGACCATATTTACCATGGAGGGATAGTGCCAACTCATTATCTTTTACTCTCAGAGAATAGCAGGCCGGCCTGGATACTTCAACCGTTTACTGAATATACACGTGGAGTTAAAGTCCAAAGGATTACCTGGATACCCACAGTGAAGAACATGCTGGAAGATGCTATGCTGATGATCGTGTTAAATGTGTTTAAGGTAAAAGAGATAGTTGAAGTGGCCCAAAAATACTTTGCCAAGGAAATAACCGGCCGGCTGGAACTGTATGAGGATATTGAGCCCAATAACCTGAAGGACCTTTATAACAGATGCCGGTCAGTACATACGGATGCCAAGGTTGTCGTAACTGCGCTGCAAGGATCTACTATACTGAGGCAGTTAGACGTACTTAAAGAATACAACATTGACTGCGAAGTTTGCACAACGAGTTTTTCTAAGTCCTCCGGTGTATGGCGGTGAGGACGGCGCTGCAGGTAGCCGTCAAACAGTATTCGGATTTTGTCGATAATCTCATAGTATACTGTTTCAGCCCGGTATAAATAGAGTTCAACAGATAAGTTAAAAAACATGTTGTATTGGTAACATGTCTTTTTCTTCTTATGGTTTAAAATCAGGTTTTTACATATTAGTATGGGTTAAGCTGCAACCGCAAAGCCAACGGTTCAGGGGCTGCCCGGTCTCCGGCGGAAAGCGTTATGGCCCTATCTACGGAAACTGATGGAACAAAGTGTTTCAATTTAATATTGGATAAATACGGGTTCAATGAATTCATAGGGGCGGCGGCTGACGGTTATTTATCCACTTTTAAAAAGGATTTTGGCAACAGCAAGGAGTATTCTCTATATTGTGGCAAATGTTGTCGAAAATACCTGACAATATGTATGTGAAATCTTTGCAGCAGTATTAGTGATAGCACATTGAAATTGTGTTTTGGCATAAAAGTTGAGGGACACAGAAAGAAGGTTCTGTATGGAAGTCATCAGTAATACCGACAAACTGCTGGGCGATGATTTGAAACTGACTATTAAGCCGCACTCAAAGGTATCAATTGCTGCTTCGTGTTTCTCCATATATGCCTATGAAAGTTTGAAAAATGCTCTTGAAAAGGTGGAAGAGGTCAGGTTTATTTTTACCTCTCCGACCTTTATTGCGGACAGTTTTAAGAAGGAAAAAAGGGAATTTTACATACCAAAACTCACCAGGGAGAAAAGCCTGTACGGTACGGAATTTGAAATAAGGCTCAGGAACGAGCTTACCCAGAATGCCATTGCCAGGGAGTGCAGTGAGTGGATTAGGAAAAAGGTACTTTTTAAATCAAACCGGACCAGTGGCGCTTTACAGGGTTTTATCAATATTGAAAACAAGAATAGTACCCTTACTTACATGCCTGTTAACGGTTTTACGACTGTTGACCTGGGATATGAAAAGGGCAACGCCCTTTCCAATTTGGTCAATAAAATTGACGAGTATCCGGTCAGCAAAGCTTATATTGATCTTTTCAATTCACTTTGGCATGACAGGACCAAACTTGAAGATGTAACCTCATTGGTACTGGAGCATGTTACCAGTGTTTACAAGGAGAATTCTCCCGAATTCATCTATTTTGTTATCCTTTACAACATTTTCAGTGCATTCCTCGAAGATATTAGCATGGATTTACTGCCCAATGATGCTACCGGCTTCAAGGAAACAGAGATTTGGAAAAGGCTCTATAACTTTCAAAAAGATGCTATGATAGGGGCTATCAATAAACTGGAAAAATACAATGGCTGTATACTGGCCGACAGCGTCGGCCTGGGCAAGACTTTCACAGCGTTGGGGGTTATAAAGTATTATGAGCTGCGCAATAAGTCGGTTTTAGTCCTGTGCCCCAAAAAACTGGGTGATAACTGGCTGACGTACAGGCAGAACCTGTCCAACAATATCTTGTACGCAGACAGGCTGAGGTATGATGTCCTCTACCATACGGATATTGACAGGGACCGAGGGTATTCAAACGGTATACCTTTGGACCGGCTGAATTGGGGGAACTATGACCTTCTTGTGATTGATGAATCTCACAATTTCAGGAACAATGAGGCGAAAAAGAATAAGGAAAACCGCTATCAAAAGTTGATGCGCAAGGTGATAAAAAGCGGGGTAAAAACTAAGGTGCTGATGTTGTCCGCCACTCCTGTCAACAACAGGTTTAATGACCTGAGAAACCAGTTGGCCCTGGCCTACGAGGGTAATCCGGAAGCAATTAACAAGAAGCTTAATACTGAGATGGGCATTAATGACATTTTCAGACGCGCTCAACTGGCTTTTACCAGATGGTCGAAACTGCCGGTGGCTGAACGGACTACCCAGACATTACTGAATATGCTGGATTTTGATTTTTTTGAACTGCTGGACAGCCTTACTATAGCCCGCTCCAGAAAGCATATTCAGAGATATTACAACACTGCAGATATCGGGCAATTCCCCAAAAGACTGAAGCCGATAAACAAATCCTGTGAATTAACCGAGAGAAGCGATGTCAAAGGGTATAACGAAATATTCCGGGATTTGTCGCGGCTTAACCTGGGTATTTATGCACCGTTCAAGTACATTCTGCCCAGCCGGGTAAAGCTCTACGAGAATGCCTATGATACGGAAGTAAAAAGCGGCAGCCTTAAACAAGTTGACCGGGAACGCAGTTTACAGGTCCTGATGCGTATCAACTTACTGAAGCGTTTAGAGAGTTCGGTGGCCGCTTTCAGGATTACCGTGTCAAAAATTCTGGCTAAATTAGAGACTACCCTGGCATTAATCAAAAAATTCCAGGAGGACGGATATGCCAGGGACATAAAATACATAGATATCGAGGACGTCAACCTGGATGATGATTCCTGGCTGGATGAAGACTTCAGTATCGGTGATGTTGTGAAAATAAACCTGTCAGACATGGACCTGCTTCGTTGGCAGGAAGACCTGACCAGCGATTATATTATCCTGTCCGAACTGATGGCGGAAATGGAAAAGGTTACACCTGAACATGACCTCAAACTGATTACTCTAATGGAGACCATTGAAAATAAGATCCGGAATCCTATCAATCCGGGAAATAAAAAAATCATTGTCTTTTCAGCTTTTACCGATACTGCGGATTATCTGTATAACCAGTTATCCGGCTACATTAAAGAACGGTATGGACTATACACCGCAAAAATTGTGGGTAATGACCAGAATAAGAACAATGCCGGTCTGAAAAATGACCTGAATACCCTGCTAACCTGTTTTTCGCCGGTCTCCAAGGAGAAACACCTGACTATGCCGGATGTGCACGGTGAATTGGACCTGCTTATTGCTTCGGACTGCATATCTGAAGGGCAGAACCTGCAGGACTGCGATTACCTGATTAACTATGACATTCACTGGAACCCGGTGAGGATAATCCAGCGTTTCGGGCGGATTGACAGGATTGGGTCGAAAAATGATGTTATCCAACTGGTTAATTTTTGGCCAAACATGACCCTGGACGAATACATAAACCTGAAGGAACGCGTGGAAAACCGGATGGTAATTATGGATATGGCGGCCACCGGTGAAGATAATGTTTTGTCCAACGAGTCCAGCGACCTGGAGTACAGGAAGCAGCAGTTGCAAAAACTCCAGCAGGAGGTAGTGGACCTTGACGATTTAAATACCGGAGTATCCATTACTGACCTGGGACTAAATGATTTCAGAATGGACCTGGTGAATTATGTGGAAGAAAACGGGGAACTGGATAAGGTGCCTTTAGGGATGCATACGGTAGTAACGGCTGATGAGGAAAAAGGGATAACCCCCGGCGTTATATTTGTACTGCGGAATATTAATGACGAGGTAAACATCAACGACCAAAACAGGCTGCATCCTTTTTACCTAGTTTATATTAACGAAGAGGGCAATGTTGTCACTAACCATCTGGACGTAAAAAAGACGTTGGATATATTACGGGGAATATGCAAAAACAAGCCTGAGCCTATTAGGGAAGCGTACGAGGCTTTTAACCGGGAAACAAATGACGGGCGTGAAATGAGCAGATATTCAAGGCTTTTAGAGGACGCCATCAGGTCAATAATTGATGTAAAAGAGGAAAGTGATATAGACACCCTGTTTACCGCCGGAGGAACCACTGCGCTTGTAAATTCGGTGAAGGGACTGGAAGACTTTGAATTGATTGCTTTTGTAGTGATCAAGGCAGGTGGCGCCTGTGTTTAACCTGCCCGATCGGACCCTTTATAACAGGAGGATACCCAAGAACAAGTTTTACGAGAAGTTGAAGGCCAATACCAAACTGAAGGACCTGTTTGTGGAACAGGTGGACTATATTGTCTGGAAGTACAAGCTCTCCAAAGACACTGTCAACCTTGAACCAACAGAAGATGTGCAGGAAATACAGGTTTTTGAAATTCACCTGAAACAACGGGACCTCTCCAGGGAAATACTGGAGAACATTGACAAGGCAATACCTTATCCCATTATTCATGTGCTGATTTACCAGAACCTTGCCAAGTTTGCGGTGGCTTATAAGCAAAGGAACCGAAATGACGAGGATCGGTCCGTTATCCGGTCATACTACGAGTCAGACTGGCAGCCGGTGAACGAAGTATCCGTTAATTTATTGCAGGGCCTGGACCTTAAAGCTGTATATGAAAACTTCATTAGAAGCCTGATGTCAGTTGACACGGGTACTGAGGAAGAACTTGCCGATGTGGTACACCGACAGGAGGAAATTGAACGGCTTACCAGGGAGTGTGCCAGGCTGGAAGCCAGGATAAAGAGTGAAAGGCAGTTCAACCGAAAGGTGGAACTGAACATGGAGTTGCAGAAAAAGAAACGTGAACTAGAGAAACTCAAACAGGGAGGCTAATCATGGACAGGCTTAAAATGAAATCTGTTGACCTGACCCAGGATAATATAGACAAGATTGCCCAGCTTTTCCCCAATGTAATCACTGAGGTCAGAGACGAAACAGGCAGGCTGAAAAAAGCTGTAGATTTTGACCTGCTGAGGCAGGAACTGTCTGCAGATTTAGTTGAAGGTGATAAAGAACGGTATCAACTGACCTGGCCGGGCAAGAAGGAGGCTATACTTCTTGCTAATACTCCTATTAACAAGACCTTGCGGCCGGTTAAAGAGGACAGTGTTGACTGGGATAACACCCAGAACCTTTACATAGAAGGCGACAACCTGGAAGTGCTGAAACTGCTGCAGGAGTCCTACCTGAACAAGGTCAAGTGCATCTATATTGATCCCCCGTATAATACGGGCAAGGATTTTATATACAGGGATAATTTCAGACAGGAAAACGGTGAATACCTTGAGGACTCGGGACAGGTGGATGATGAGGGCAACAGGTTGTTTCAGAACACCGAGTCAAACGGACGGTTCCACAGTGATTGGCTGACCATGATGTATTCCAGGCTTAAGCTGGCTCGGAATCTGCTGAGGGATGATGGGGTTATATTTATTAGTATTGATGATAATGAATTAGACAATTTAAAGAAAGTATGTGATGAAATTTTCGGCGAAAGAAATTTTGTCTCCAGAATAGTCGTATATTCTAACCCGAGAGGAAGGCAGTCAACCGGTAACATTGCCCCGACCCATGAATATATATTGATTTATGCTAAGGAGATTGATAACTGCAATTTAAAAGGAATCGGCTTGACACCGGAGCAGGTCAGGGAGTATAACCGCGAGGACCAAAAAGGCAAATACAGAGAAATCGGTTTGAGGCTTAGGGGCGGCAGGGCCACAGCGGCGGAGTCACCTACTCTGCATTTTCCCATATATTATGATGTGGACAACGATAAAATTTATCTGGAAAAAGTAAAAGACAATTTGGTTGAAATAATCCCAAAATTTGAAGATGGAACTTTGGGAACTTGGCGCTGGAGCAAGGAAAAAATTATTAAAGATATGGAATACTTGTCAGTCCGTACAGTCAGAGGGAAAAACGGTGAAATAAAGTATGATATATTTCAAAAGGACTATTTAACTGAGGATAAAACCCGAAAGGTCAAGAGTCTGTGGGATGAAAAAGATATAAATTATGATAGGGGTGCGGAAGAAATCCGGGATATATTCGGGCATAAATTGTTTGATTATTCCAAGCCATTATTTATGATTAGAAAAATAATGTCCATTTCGACCGATAAAAATTCAACAGTTTTGGATTTCTTCTCTGGTTCCGCCACCACCGCTCATGCCGTCATGCAGCTTAATGCAGAAGACGGAGGTAATCGCAAATATATAATGGTCCAACTTCCTGAACCAACCGCTGAAAACTCAGAAGCTTACAAAGCAGGCTATAAGAACATCTGCGAAATCGGCAAAGAACGAATCAGGAGAGCTGCCAGGAAAATAAAGGAAGAGACCAACGCTGACATTGACTATGGTTTCAGGGTGTTCCGCGTGGATTCCTCCAATATGAAAGACGTGTATTATACTCCGGACAAACTTAAGCAAGACAGTTTGTTTGCTTTAGAGTCAAACATTAAAGAAGACCGGACCGGTGATGACTTGATAATCCAGGTAATGCTTGAATGCGGCCTGGAACTGTCGCTGCCCATGGAAAAAAGGGAAATAGAGGGCTGTGAGGTCCATTTTGTAGCCGGTAACTCACTGGTGGCCTGTTTTGATAAGCAGGTGCCGGAAACAGTTATCCGGGCTATAGCTGCTGAACACCCCTTAAGAGTGGTATTCCGGGACAGTTCTTTTGCGAGTGATGCCGACCGGATAAATGTCGAGGAAATATTCAAGATGATTTCTCCGGGTACGGAGATTAAGGTACTTTAGGCGGGTGAAAATGATGAAGCTGAAATTTAAACACCAGCAGTTCCAGATAGATGCCGTCAATGCTGTGGTTGATTGTTTTGCAGGCCAGCCTAATACAGTATCAAAATATACTCTCGACAGAGGGAACAGGCCATTTATTGCCCAAATGGAAATTGAGGCATTTACCGACAGGTATTCCGATGCTGTTGGTTTTAAGAACAAGGAACTGATGATTACGGACCAGGATGTGCTGGCAAACATTCAGAAGGTGCAAAAGCGGAATGGATTGAAGGTTTCGGAAAAACTTGAGGGCAGATATAACCTGACCATTGAGATGGAAACAGGTACGGGTAAGACCTATACATACATCAGAACTATGTTTGAACTGAACAAAAAATATGGCTGGAGCAAGTTTATTGTTGTCGTACCGTCTATAGCTATCCGGGAAGGGGTCTATAAGTCATTCCAGATTACCGAAGACCATTTTATGAATGACTATGGCATGAAAGCGCGGTACTTTATTTATAATTCCAAACAGCTCCATAATATTGAGAGTTTTGCCAGTGACGCCGGCATTAATGTGATGATTATCAACTCCCAGGCCTTTAATGCCCGGGGCAAAGATGCCCGGAGGATATATATGGAACTGGATGATTTCCAGTCGCGCCGGCCTATTGATGTAATTGCCCAAACCAACCCCATACTCATAATTGATGAGCCTCAGTCGGTGGAAGGTGAAAGGACCAAAGAAGCGTTAAAGGCCTTTAACCCCCTGTTTACTTTGCGCTACTCGGCTACTCACAGGCAGGAGTACAATAAAATTTATCGCCTTGATGCCCTTGATGCCTACAACAAAAAGCTGGTCAAGAAAATCCAGGTCAAGGGGATTTCAGTAAAAGGTTCTACCGGTACCGAAGGATACCTGTACCTTGAGGGCATTGACGTAAGCAGCAAGAAGCCTCCTGTAGCCCGCATTGAATTCGAGAAAAAGACGGGCGCGGGAATCAAGAAAGTGCCCTTAAAGGTAAATGCCGGTGACGACCTCTATCAGCTTTCCGGGGGATTGGAACAGTACCGTGGTTATGTTGTTTCAGAGGTAAACGGTTATAAGAACACCGTCAGTTTTTTAAACGGATTGACTTTATCCGCCGGAGATGTGCAGGGCGATATACACGACCTGACTTTCAGAAGAATCCAGATCAGAGAGACTATATTGTCCCATTTTGAAAAGGAAAAATACCTGTTTCACAAAGGGATTAAAGTCCTTTCTCTCTTCTTTATTGATGAAGTGGCCAAGTACCGACAGTATGATAAGGAAGGCACTGCCTTAAACGGCGAATACGCCCGGATTTTTGAGGAAGAATATACCAGGATACTTAACGAATATCTTTCTCTGTTCAATGACGACCCATACATAAAATACCTGCAGGGTATCAGTGTTAAAGATACCCATAAGGGATATTTCTCCATAGACAAAAAAACAAACCGGCTTGTTGACTCCAAAGTATCCGCCAGGGAAACAGAATCAGATGATGTGGATGCCTATGACCTTATTATGAAAGATAAAGAAAGGCTTCTGAGTTTCGAGGAACCAACCCGTTTCATTTTTTCTCATTCCGCCCTGCGGGAAGGCTGGGACAACCCCAATGTATTTCAGATATGCACTTTGAAACACAGTGATTCCACCATAAAAAAGCGCCAGGAAGTCGGTCGGGGGTTGCGTCTTTGTGTTAATATGCACGGTGAAAGGATTGATTCCAGCATCCCCGGCATAGACGTGCATGATGTCAATGTTCTAACGGTTGTAGCCAGTGAGTCTTATGAGCAGTTTGCCAAGCAGCTCCAGGCAGAGATTGCCGAAACTCTGGCAGACCGGCCGCAGAAGGCTGACATACAGTTCTTCCTTGACAAGGCAGTTACCAATGAACGGGGAGAGACAATTCGTATTGATGAGCATCTCGCCAAAAAGCTGAATAAATTTTTTTACAAGAAGGACTACATTGACGAAGATGACAATCTGACCCAAAACTATTTTACAGCAGTGGAAACAGACAGTGTGGAAGTTCCGGAAGAGTTTAAGAATCATGTCGAGGCGGTAGTCGAACTGTTAAAAGAAATATACTCTCCGGACAAAACAAGTTTGGTTGGCGATGAGCGTAAGGGAAATGTTAAAGAACTTAAACCAAATGATAATTTCTACAAAAAAGAATTTCAGGACCTGTGGAATATAATCAACCGGAAAACAGCCTATACAGTCAGGTTTGATTCTGATGAGCTGGTTAAAAAATGTATCGAAGCTATCGATCAAAAACTGGCTGTACCCGACATTCAGTTCCGGGTAAAATACGGTGAAATGACTAAGATTGATTCCAGGGACCGGCTTAAGAAAGGCGAAGCTTTTGAAGTTAAGGAAAGTTACGGGGACAGCGTTTACAACTATGCTATTTCCCAGCACAAGTATGACCTTATTGGCAAATTGGTTGACGAGACCAGGCTGACCAGGAAAACCATCGTCAGGATACTGACCGGAATCAGCCCGGCTAAGTTTGCATTGTACCGGAAGAATCCGGAACAATTTATCATTAACACGGCAAGGATCATCAATGAGCAAAAAGCCACTACTATTATAGAACACATTACCTATGACGTTGTTAACGATACCTTTGACACAAGTATTTTTACCCTCAACAATATGAAGGGGAACCTTGGTGCAGATGCTATCGAAGCCAAAAAACATATTTATGACTTTGTTTTAACGGATTCCAAGGTAGAAAAACAATTTGCCAGGGAACTTGATACCGGCAGGGAAGTATGTGTTTTTGCCAAGCTGCCACGGGGATTTTTCATTCCCACCCCGGTGGGTGATTATAACCCCGATTGGGCCATAGTGTTTAATCAAGGTGACGTTAAGCATATTTATTTTGTCGCAGAGACAAAAGGTTCTATGGATTCGTTGGAATTAAGAGAAGTTGAAAAGGCCAAAATTTATTGTGCCAGGAAGCATTTTGAGAGCATTAGCACCGGTAATGTAAAGTATGAAGTGGTCAATAGTTATGAGAAGTTGCTGGAAATAGTGAAGTAGTGCGGTTGCTTTTGTCATTGCCAACACCCTTTACGTAGACATTATCAATACCGGCACAAAATTGAGCATGGAGGAGATGGAGAAGCTGAATATTTTGTTTCAGGCAGACGACAGGGCCAGTTATATTGAAAAGATGGTGAGGAAGATTCTGGGGTGGGTCCTTCTGGTGTTGTAGAAAAATGTTATATTCTCTGGTTCAATTGCTACTTATAATGTCATGTGGTAAAATTTAGTTGCAAACCAAAAGATTGGGGGGTTCCTGGTGCTTGATTTTTTAAACAGTCCCAATGGCGCTAACTATGTGAAGGCAGATTTGCACATTCATACACCAGTCGATAAGAATTTTAAACTCAACGGGTTAAACTGTTCTTCTGAAAAAGAAAAGCTGGCTGTTGTCGAAAAATACGTGGAACAGTTTAAGAGTCGGGACCTTAAAATTGTGGCTATTACGGAACATAATGATGTAACATGGCTGGAGATGATTAGAAGAGTAGCTGAAAATGAAGGCATTGTGGTTTTCCCAGGAGTTGAGATAAGTACTAATAACGGAAAAAGAGGTATTCATATACTGGCCCTGTTTGACCCGAGTTTTCCAACTGAGCGGCTTGATCATATGCTGACTGCTGCCGGTTTACCCCCGCATAAAAGGTTGGACAATGGAAATGTGCTGCTTTCCTCATTAACCGCAAATGAGGTAATAGAGGTAGTAAACGAATATGGCGGCATATGTATAGCAGCCCATTCAGTGGACAACAACTCGGGACTGTTTAAGGGATGTGAAGGGGATACCTGTGCCGAAATCTATACCAACCCCGACTTGCTGGCAGTGGAGATTCCTGGTGGGAGGGAGGAATTGTCGGCTGGGATAAAAAACATAATCAACGGTAAGGACCCTCAGTATAAGAACAGGGACATTGCCTGTCTGAATTCGTCTGATGCCCGGTCCATTGATGCTATAGGGTCGAGGTTTACTTATATCAAGTTAAGTTCATTTACTATCGAGGGACTGAAACAGGCTTTTCTGGACTGGAGGTCACGGATCAGGCTGCCTGTGGAAAAAACCGATTTCTATTTCCCCAAAATCCTGGGGGTTAAATGGGAAGGCGGTGCCTTCCTTGGAGGAACCGGTATTCACTTCAACAATAACCTGAATTGCCTAATTGGCGGGAAAGGGACAGGGAAGTCTTTTGTCCTGGAAACAATACGGTACGCCTTTGGACAGGAACCCATTGGAAAAGATCACAAGAACGCTTTCAACAGCCTGCTTAGAGATGTATTTAAGCCTGGCTCCAAAATTACAGTGGCTGTAGAAGATGAGCACGGAACAAAATATTTCATTGAAAGGACGTACCCTTACGGCCCTGTTGTAAGCAACAGTTCCGGCGAAGTTATTCCCGGTTTGGCGCCGGGTGATGTGTTTGCCCCTGAGATATTTGGCCAGAAGGAGATTTACGAAATATCCCGGCATGAGGATTTTCAGCTTAGCCTGATGGATAGTTTTTACAGGAAAGAGTTGGATAATCTGGAAGAAGAAGAAAGACTGATACTTAAACTTTTACGTGAAAACCATGTTAACATTGAGAAAACATCTGATATAATTTGCAGGGTCGAGGCCAGGCTTTCTGAACTGCCCAGGCTTCAGGAAACCATAAAAAGGTTAAAACAATACCGGGTTGCTGATAAGTTTGCTGAAAAAAAAGCTTACGACAAGGAGAAAATTTTGTTTGAAAGGGTTCAGCAGGAAATTGAACAGTGCCTGAGGAACCTTGAGGCAGTGAAAAGCGAACTTGAAATAAACCCCGAAATAATTCAGGCCGCGGACCTGGAGAAACTCCCCAATGCTCAGCTGTTGTCGGAAGTAAAAACTTTGCTGGCGAATCTCAACAAAGGTATTGCTTCAACCTTAGCCGGACTTGAACGGCAGATTGTCCATAGCAAGCAAGAAGTGGAAGGGATTAAAAATAGATGGAAACAATTATTTGACAGGCAGGAAGAAAAATACAATGAGTTGTTGCGGGAGCTTCAGGCTCGGAATACCCCCTTTGACCCGCATGAATATGTGGCAACCGAGGAGAAAATTACCAAGTTACTGCCTCTGAATCAGGAACTGGAAAAATATCGGGAACAGCTTAGACAGCTAAAAATTTTCAGGGAAGTGAAACTTACCGAACTTCAGGAGAACCGGCGAAAACAACATTCGGTGAGGGTGGACAAGGTTAGGGAACTTTCGGAAAAACTGGCCGGTGTATTAAAAATATCGGTTGAGTATGAAGGCTGTAAAGAATTTCTGGTAGATCATATGTCTCAGCTTAAGACTAAAATACCTCGCGAAGTGCTAAGAAACTTGGTTACCAGGGATGATTTCAATTTATTTGAATTTGTAAAAACCATCCGGTTGGGGCCGGAAAAGGTGACAGAAAAATATAACTTGAGCCCTGGATATTCTCAGAATTTATGCCGCCTTGATGAAACAGAATTATTTGCGCTCGAAACTTATAAGGTATTGGACAGAATAACTATTGAATTAAATGTGGGAGGCAAAAACCCGGTATACAAAGCAATAGACAAATTATCAATAGGCCAGAAGTGTACAGCAATACTGACCTTAATCCTATTAAAAAATAAGATGCCGCTTTTAATTGACCAGCCAGAAGACGATCTTGATAATAAATTCGTATATGATGAAATCGTAAAGACTTTGCGGAAAGAAAAAGAGAAGAGGCAGTTTATAATTGCTACCCATAACGCCAACATCCCTGTGTTGGGGGATGCTGAACAGATAATAGTCTTGCAGGCGTCGAATGATAAAGGGCAGGTCAGTATTACAGGTTCAATTGATGATAATCAGATAAAAGAACCTGTAGAACAGATTTTGGAGGGTGGCAAACAGGCATTCCAACTGAGAAAACAAAAATATGGTTTTTAGGAGGTCGCAGGGTGACTAAACTGGAATTACTGGAAATAATAACAAACGGAGAAAATTCCGCTGTTGAATTTAAGAGGGATACTGTAAAGAATACTGACTTAGCAGAAGAAATAGTCGCATTTTCCAATACCGAGGGTGGCATGATCCTTCTGGGAGTTGAAGACGATGGGCAGATTATTGGCACAACACGTGCGGATATTGAAGAATGGTTAATGAATATATGTTCCCAGAGTGTAATTCCGGCAGTTATTCCGCATTTTGAAAGAATAAGGGTAGATGAGGGAAAATGTGTTGTAGTACTGAGGGTTCCCAAGGGAGTTAACAAACCCTATCAAACATCTTCCGGCCGATTCTACATCAGGGTGGGAACAACGAAGCGGCTGGTCAGTAAGGAAGAGCTGGCACGCCTTTTTCAGATGTCCGGTCTGGTCCACTTTGATACTTCCCCTGTTTATAATACTTCTAAAAAGGACCTTAATATGAATAAAATCCGTAAATACTATCTCGACTTCAACCAGTTTGACTTGGATGAAATGTTGCCTGATGATGCTGAAAAAATACTGTTGAACTCCGATATTATGACCGAAGTTGAGGGGGTTAAATACTGTACAGTCGGTGGGCTTTTAATTTTTGGGAAAAATCCGGAAAAACATTTGCCTCAGTCAGGAGTATCATTTGCAGTTTACGACGGAAACGAAATATCCTCAAAGTTATTGGATAAAAAGAATGTTGAAGGAACCATTGACGAAGTTGTTGATACTACCAGCCGGCTTATCAAAACAAGTTTGAGGGTGCCTTCTGATATAAAAGGTTTAAAAAGGGAAGATAAACCTGTGATTCCTGATGTTGTTATCAGGGAAGTACTGGTTAATGCTGTGGTTCACAGGAATTACAGTATTTCCGGTTCAAAGATAAGGGTTTTTGTCTTTGTTGATCGTTTGGAGATTATCAGTCCTGGCCGATTACCAAATACTGTTACCGTTGAGAAAATGAAAACCGGCGTATCTTTTTCCCGGAACCCTTTTCTAATGAAATACATGGAAAACTTCAGGTATGTTGACAGGCTGGGTAGAGGGGTTCCGATGGTAATATCTGAAATGAAAAAAAGCGTAGGTATTGAACCGGTGTTTGAGGAACGAGGAGAAGAGTTTTACGTAAGTTTGCAGTTTGAGAGAATTAATTAAAAAATGAGTAACAAAAACCCCGGTTCCAATGGAAGTGGTTGTGATAATGTGAGGATTTTCCGTTGTTTTGACATTAGGCCTAACGATATGGACAAGTCCTTTGCAGCTTGTTTTAACAGGGTAGAGGCGCTTTTTTATAAGCTTGCCGGAACAGATAGCGGTATTTTCTTTAAACTGGTTGACAGACTGTCCGGACAAGCAGCTTCAAACCTGAAAAAAGATATTTCAGTGTTGAAGGATTACGAAACCATTGTGAAAGAATACCTGGAATGCTACGACCAGGACTGCCCTGTAGAACGTTGTTTTGACGAGGAATGTATCAGAGAAACAAGTGTTTTTTCCAATATGGAACACCTTTTAGCAAACGGCGGCGCGGCGTCTGAATTCCAAGACGCGTTGAAGAAAGTGGCGGAAGGCCTACCGCAGCGTTTCCCGTTTCGTAGGGTTATGATTGTTTTTAGCGGCATTGACTGGTTTGAAAGCCGAGCACATGTTAATCCTCTCAGGTTATCGCAATGGTGGCATCTGCCGGACCGGACAGACTTATACTGGCTGCATGAATTTTATGTTTCGTCAATTATTTTATGGGCTTACCAGGTAAATGACCATAACTGGCAATGGGGAACTCGTATCGTGATTGAAACAGAGGTTCCTCCACCAGACAGCGAGCATATGCCTGACCTGCCGGCTAAAGTGTATAGTTATATTGAAGAATTGGGAGAAGTCACTTATCAAAGGCTTTGGGTTGTGCCGGAAGAGGAGGAAAGAAAGCGCTTGGAAGAACGGGAATTGCAGGCCCAGCAGGTATTGGTCGAAATTGACAGCTATTTAGGCTATCATATAAAAGATATTATGTTCCTTTATCAGCTTACTCCCATCTGCGGGGAGAAGAAATACCCGGACGGGACCTTCTTTACCGGCTCAACGAGGTCATTACTAAGCACTGTCTTTACGCCCAGGGGGTACCGGTATATACGGTCTTTTACCGAGGGGTGTTTTGAAGGGGTGGTCAAAAGGACCATTAATAACAATTATATTGAACTGGATTTTTCAGGAGCCTGCGGGGTGGAAGCCTTTTGGTTTGCATTCAAGCTAAAAGGCCTCTTTTGGGAAAAAGGGCTGCTGGTAACCATTCCGGCAGATAAACTATATGGCTGTTCAGGGTGGATAATTCGGGATGCTTTGGATAGGGAGCGTTATTTTCAATATGCCGCCAGGATAACCGAATACCTGGAAGCTCGGTTGGTCCCAAGATTAGAGAAAATCTACGGGGCTTCACCAGCCTGGTATGATTACTGTTATGAATGACAGAATCACGTAGAACAGCAATGCAAGATTACCCGCAACAGGGAGGCCAGACCAATGAACACAAAAACGGTTTTCCCTATCGAAAAAGTACAACAGTTGCGCGAACGGGCAATTAAAGCGAGAGAAGACGACCTTATCCCCCCGAACGGTTGGAGCAAAAGCGCTGTGGACCCAATGAGATTGCTTGCCGTGTTTTCATCTTTGCGCATGAAAGAAGGGTATATTTTACGCGCCTACCAATTTAGGGAAGGGGGAAACGGCAACGGTTTTGTCTGGGCAATGCCGGAAAAGGCACCTTTTCCGGAGCCTGAAGAATGTGAGCGGATGAGGGGCCATTTCCTGGAGCCGCCAAAACCTCCGGGAGCGCTGGATAATTTCATGGAGGCTATTGAGGGAGATGGAACTCCCTGGTCCTATTTGTCAGCCTCCCTCTTTGCCCGGGAGGCGCGGGAATTCGGTGCCAGGTGGCACGGGTGCTCCTGGAGCACCCACACCATATTGGGCAGTGATCCTCACTATCCGTGGCTGGAGGTACATCCCGAGGAATGGCGCCCCGTTGTAATTGAAGAAAAGGGGTCTGTCACTGTTTCATTTTATACCTACAGTGGGTTACAGATAGAAGCTGTATATTTGCATACGGACAGCTACCAAGCCGGTAATTACGCTTTTAAGTCTGAGAAAATAATAATTGGCAAGGGGCCGCTGGGATACATTTTTTAAACCATTTTATGGAGGTTGGGTTAGGGATGTTAAGTATTAACCTGAGTGAATTATGGCAGAATGCGTTGTCGATAATGAAAAAACAAGTAAGCAAACCATCTTTTGAAACGTGGCTTAAAAGCACTGAACCGGTCGATATCAATAATCATACAATGACCATCCGGGTCCCTAACGCATTTGCCAGGGATTGGCTAGAGACCCGCTATTATAATCTTATAAAAAATGCATTAAAAGAAGCAGCAAATCTGAAAGTGGAGCTTTCTTTCATTTTCCCTGAGACAGGTGAACAAATGTCAGAGTCGGAAATTAATCCTTCTGCACCGCCGACCCGTCTTAATCCCAGATACACCTTTGATACCTTTGTGGTTGGCAACAATAACAGGTTAGCTCATACGGCGGCACTTGCAGTAGCAAAATCCCCGGCCAAAGTTTATAATCCTCTTTTTATTTGCGGTGGGGTTGGGCTTGGTAAAACGCATTTAATACAGGCGATTGGCAATTTTGCCCTTGAGAATAATCCCGGCGCCAGGGTTGCTTATATTTCCGCGGAGGCATTTACGATGGAGTTAATTAACGCCATTAGGGACGACCGGACGGCAGAGTTTCGAAGTAAGTATAGAAATATGGATATACTTATAATTGACGATATTCATTATTTGGCGGGTAAAGAAAGGACCCAGGAGGAATTTTTTTATACTTTTAATGCTTTATACGAAGCTAACAAACAGATTATCGGGGCCGGAAAACAAGCTCCAAAGCAATTGCCTGGATTGGATGAAAGTATATGCTCAAGGTTTGAGGGTGGGTTAATTGCAGATATCCAGCCGCCTGACCTGGAAACCCGGACAGAAATCTTAAGGAAAAGAGCCGAAGCAGAAAATGTACATGTCCCCGGTGATGTAATTACGTACATAGCTGATCAATTTCATTCGAACACCAGGGAATTGGAGGGGGCCTTAACCAGGATAATTCTTTTTGCTTCGGTTAAACAAAGCCAAATTACTCTGGACCTTGCCGATGAGGCTTTAAAAGGTATGTTCGTATAGAAGGATTATCAAATTAAACAGGCCTGGAAATATAAATTCAGGGAGGTTTTTTATGAGCGCAGAACGTCAATTCATCGGCAAACAGGACAGACGCAGTTGGCCACCTGCCCAGGCATTGTGCAGCTTTGGCCTGCATTTGCAAATAAAAAAAGCCCTCTCAGGCCTCTTCACAAGTGGTGCCCGGGACCGGAATCGAACCGGTACGGGATTTAGGTCCCGCAGGATTTTAAGTCCTGTGCGTCTGCCAGTTCCGCCACCCGGGCATTTTTAGTTAACAGTAGACAGCTAACAGTTAACAGTTGTTTAAAGTTTCCTCATCAGAGGTAACTACTAACTGTCATTTGTTAACTGTCAACTAATATAAAATTGGAGGCGGCACCCGGATTCGAACCGGGGATAAAGGATTTGCAGTCCTCTGCCTTAGCCACTTGGCCATGCCGCCACCTTATCTGGGCAATTGACAAGTATTATATTAACACAAACCAAACGCCAAGTCAACTCCAAAGCATTTGAAATTCGCTGGTAACAGTGGAAAAATGCATGCCGTTTGCATGGCAGTTTTGACAAACTATTTTTTATGGCAGTTTTGACAAACCTCCATATTATCGCCTCTCTTGAGCATGGTTGATTTGTCGTTGAGTAACCCGTCTCCGTTTAAATCATAGTGTGAATCATTCGTTCCGGTAGCTACCGTTCCGTGGGCGTAATGGCAGGTAACGCAGAGTATAGCCCCGTTTTCCACGTACTGAACCGGAGCCGAACCTGATAATGTCCCAACGGCCCTGTTTTGCTGGTCATAGTATTCGGTGGGCAGGTCCGTGGTCAACGACCAGGGTTCATAGGTAATGGTATTAACCGTGGCATAGGGACCTTTGATGGCGACACCAACAGCATGTCGGTAATAATTTTTTGTGGATATGTGGCCTGAATTTTCCGGCACTATATAGTCCTTGTGACAGCCGCAGCCTACATTCATGTTTTTAATATAGTTAACCTTTTCCTCAGTTGCATTTGGGTTCACGGCAAAAGCCTGTACTGTTCCGATTTTCAGAAGGCGGTAGGCATTCTTTTTGGGGTGGCTGCTGTGGCAGCTTGTACACGTCAGGCGGATCTGGTTATGCCCCCCGCCCGGAGCAATACTGGTATTAAAACTGCTGACGCTATGGGTAGAGGTAACTTCCGCGCCGTTCCACGTATTGGCGTGATTGCCGGCGTACAGTTTCCCGCCTGACTCAATGCCAAAAGCTCCCGAATTGGATTTGGCGTAAGAGATGGCTGTAATCCGTCCGTCAGCATCTATTGAGCCGGCGACAACTATTTCGCCTGTATCCACGTTATACCTGCTGCCTGTATTAGCCAGGCCGTGGCAGGTCCGGCACAGGTCTTCAACGGTGGCTTCCTTGAGCAGTTTGGCCTGCTCGGCGGAATGCGTCACATGGCAGGAAGCACACAACTGCGTATTGTCCAGGTAATTTATATGAGCGTTAGAACCTGGCGGATAAACCGGAAAGTAAGTTTCTGTGGCGTCGGCATGTACAACCTTGTAGTAAACAATACTCCAGTTTTTCACACCTGTGTCAGTATAGGTAAAATAATTGCCCGGAGCGGGCGAGCCTATGTTCAGATTGTTCCAGTTCAGTCCGTCAAAACTTTTTTTCAGGCTGTCGCCGGCCTGATATTTCCATTTGACGGAGATGTCGGAAAACGATGGATCGGTATTGGGCGTTACAGTGACACCGAATTCATCCTGGGCAGTTCTTGGTTCCCCGTGGGGGTCGGTATGGCAGTTCTGGCAGGAAGGTTTCTTGACGATTGCGCCGTAATTGCCGTGGCAATTGCTGCTGATGCAGGAAATATTGCGCTGAATGTAACCGTGGTCGTCTCCCGCCACGCCGGTTTTACCGTCGGTGGCCCAGTCAGTAACCGACTGGTTGCCGTGGGACTCATGGGTGACATTGGTGTGACAGGCTTTGCACCAGACCCTGCGTACGGTGTCTGTCAGGTCCGTGTAGTGGCAAATCGCACAGCCTGTTTTCTGTTCGGTGGTTCGGTACCAGTCGCCTCCTTTGTGGTGGTAAATATGGAGGCTGTCAAAACCGGCATTGATGGAATTGGGGGTATCCCAGGTCGTGTGGCCGTTATGACACAGGGTACATACAGAATTTCTGTCGATCAGTTCCGTCTGAAAGTCCACGTGATGACATTCAGAACAGTCTGTGGCAGCAAAAGCCCTATTACTTAAACCAAATAAAATTAAAAGGAAAAAAAGGGACAGTAATCGTATTTTCATCGTCTTTTCTCCTTTGTGCAATATTTTACCGAATCAGTACTTAGTAAAATTATACCATATAATGTAATATTGGAAAACAAAAAAGGAATATTTTAAAAAACGGAGAAAAAACAAAATATAAAAGGTTCAGTCGGGAGGGAGTGAAACTGCAAAGAAATGCATTAATATTTTTAATATCAGTTATATGTTTTTTTCTTTTAACTGGATGTTGGACAAAAACACAAGGAGAAAAAAGGATCGATTATTACAAGGGGTTAATAGAACAGGAGCCAAACAATCCCGTACATTATACCAATTTAGGACGGGTATTGTTTGAACAAAAAAAATATGAGGATGCTATCACCTGTTTTAAAGCTGCCTTGAAGATTAATCCCAATGATTCGACAGCTCACTATAACCTTGCATTGGTTTATTTTGCAAGGGAGGAGTGGCAGAAAAGCAGGGCCGAGCTGGATAAAATTTTAAAAGCGCAACCAAACCATACATTAGCTTTGTTACAACTGGGCGAAGTTAACCTTAAATCAGAAAATTATGAAGAAGCACGCCAGACCTTCAAAAAATGTTGGAAACTGGAACCTACATCGGCAAGCGCTTTAAAGGGATTGGGCGACAGCTACGTGGGCTTGAAACAGTATGAAAAGGCAAAGGCGGCATATAAACTGGCGTTGAGGTATGTGCCTGATTATGGGGAAGTCAGGGAAGCACTGAGGCGCCTGGAGGAGAAAAAATGACAGATAGACAGAGGCAGTTGAAGATATCTCTTCTTCTGGCAGTTGGAATAACAATTGTATGTGGGTTTATTACCTGGTTAATTTTCAACAAATCTGAGCAAACTTTTTCTTCCCCATCAGGTTTTGGACAAAGATTGCCCGAGGTGGCATATAAATTTACTATTGGGGGCGACGGTAGTACCGGGCCTTATAAATTATCGGAACCCATGGCAGTTGATGTTGCCGATAATGGCGACATTTACGTTGCCGATACCCTGAACAACCAGATTAAAATTTTTGATAAGGAAGGTAAATTTAAAAAAAGTTTCGGGGGCAGGGAATTGTTTTACCTACCTTCCGATTTGGTTATTGGCCCGGAAGGTATTTTCGTGGCGGATAGCAAAAATTCCAGGATACAACTTTTTTCTCTGGAAGGTGATTTTAGAAAGACCTTTGTCAGCCCGGAAATAGGCAGGCAAATTGGAGCCATGATACCGGTTGCCCTGTATTGTTCCAGCGACGGTACCCTCTATGTTACCGATGTTTTTTATCAGCGGGTTATTATTTTTGACCCCAAGGGCCAGGTAGTTAAATACTTCGGAGTGCCGGGAAGCAGGGAAGGGAATTTGCTGTATCCTAACGGCATAACCGTTAATGAAAAAAAGAAACTGATTTATGTAGCCGATTCCAACAATGGTCGGATTCAGGTGTTTGATTTAAACGGTCAGTTTAAAGGTATCTTAAAAGAGGACGGCAGGGTATTATTTTTAAACATGCCGCGAGGGATTGTAACTTTTGATGACATCGTATTTACCGTTGAAACTTTTAGTCATCGGGTATCTGCATTTAGAACCGATGGCGCAAATGTATTGGAAAAGGCCGTTTTTGGCAGCCGGGGATTAGGCGACGACCAGATGAATTTTCCTAATGATATAGCTTTAAAAGGCAATGTGCTCTGTGTTGCGGACCGGGCAAATGATAGAGTTCTTGTTTATGAGCTAAAATAAAACTTTCACTTTTCGTGAAAGTTTATATTTTTTATTTAAAAAAATAGATTTTAATTTGGTATACATCATACAATATACTAAAAAGAACATCTAGAACCAAAAACTTGGGGAGATGATATTATGTGTTGGGAAGCTTGCATCTTATGTGAACAATGTGAAAACTTTAAAAACGGCTGTTCCGGACAGGTAGGAACCTTTTATAAGGAACTGTGCCCCTTTTTTACAGAGGACCCCGAAGTACTGCCCTGGGCTACATTGAAAAAGAGGTAATCCGTCGTACCCCATGCAGGTGTGTAGATTAAAACACTGCGTAATGCATGTTCAGGCACCGGTTGGGGAACACTGTTTCCGAGGTGAAAAATTTGTTATTAGATACAGCAACAGGTATTTTGGAGAAATTGGTAAAGGAAATCAGGGAGACAGACCCGGCAAAAAGAGATCATTTGGTCAAAAGTGCTACCATGCTGTTGGAAATTTCGACGGAAGCTTTAAAAGATAATCCGGAGTTTCGGCGGGCTTTTGCCATGGTACATTCTGAATTTCTGAAGTATCCCGAGTGCGCTGATACTTTGGAACAAGGGATCAAAGCATATAGAGAGCATCTGGGTTAACAGGGCAGAAAAATCTTCTATTCAGGCAGGGGACACGGAATTTGCGGCTAATTATAAATTGTAAAAACAAAAGCGTGGAGGGATGTCAATGGAAGCTATTTTTTCGCGCAGGAGTATTCGAAAATATACGGGCGATGCTGTGCCGGACGACACTGTGAAAGACCTTTTGCGGGCGGCGATGAGCGCGCCATCAGCGGGTAATGAACGCCCCTGGCATTTTATAGTTATTAAAGATCGCCAAATCCTGACCCAAGTTCCGGAATTTCACCCTTATGCCCATATGCTTAAAGAAGCTCCTTTGGCTATCCTGGTCTGCGGTGATGAACAACTGGAAAAGTTTAAAGGGTATTGGGTACAGGATTGCGCCGCAGCAACAGAAAACATCCTCATTGCTGTGCAGGCCAAAGGACTGGGCGCCGTATGGCTGGGTATTTATCCGGTCGAAGAACGCATGACAGGTCTGAGAAAACTCCTCAATATACCCGATAATATTATCCCTTTTTCCCTTGTTTCTATCGGTTACCCGGCAGAAGAGAAACCGCCGGTCGAACGGTACGATGAAACAAGAGTCCATTACGATAGATGGTAAAGGGACCCAGCTAAATTAAAAGTTGTTATTAACATCTCTGTTATTAATCTTTGGTACAGGCAGGTTCATCTTGAAATTCATGGCGATAAGTCTGATTAATAAAGTGGTCGCAAAACAGATATAGAGCGGCCAACTTCCATGGAAAAAAATCCTTGAATAATACTGGGCCAAGACTCCGATAATGGATGCTGTGGCGTAGATTTCTTTCCTGAAAACCATGGGTATTTCCTGGACAAAGATATCCCGCAGGATGCCGCCTCCGGTTCCTGTTAACACGCCAAGGGAAACGGCCACTGAAAGGGAGGCGTAGTCGCCGGCAAAGGCAAGACGCGCCCCGTTGGCCGTAAATACGGCTAAACCAATAGCATCAAATATCAGGATAACATTGGTTAAACGGAATAAGTACCTGTAAAAAATCCAAACACCAACGGTGGAAACTAAGGCAATGGTGATATAAATGGGATGTCTGAAGGCCAGAGGCGGGGTATTGCCTATAATTAAATCCCTGGCTATACCTCCGCCGATAGCCGTCGTAATGGCTAACATCAACACCCCGAAAAAATCCAGGCGTTTTTTAATGCCTGTTAAAGCACCGGAAACTGCAAAGGCTACTGTTCCTATTATTTCAAAGATACTCAGCAAAAGCAGACTAACCGCCCCCCTACGAATCACCTATGCATATTTGATTGGAGTATAATACAAAAAATAACTGATTTCAATATGATCCGGACTTATTTATAATATAAAAAATTACCACTGCTAAGACTGGCACCATTCCCTTACTGACAGAATAAAATTAAATTGATGGAGTTATGGTTCGATGAGAATATTTTGGGGGTGGGGCTTTTTTATGGTATCGGGACTGTGGACGGCAATTGCTTTGGGCGCTCTGAACGCTTTATTATTATTGGTATCCTATATTTCGAATAACACCTTTCCTCAACCTTTAAGTGAAGAGGAAGAGCAAAAGTATCTGGAACTGTTGGAAAAAGGCGATGAAGAGGCGAGAAATGTTCTGATCGAGCGTAATTTGAGGCTGGTTGCCCATATTGTTAAAAAGTTTGACGGTGCGTTGGATGATAACGATGATTTGATTTCTATTGGTACCATTGGATTGATTAAAGCCATCAACACTTTTAACAGGTATAAGGGAACCCGCCTGGCTACATACGCTGCCAGATGTATCGAGAACGAAATCCTTATGCACTTGCGGGCAACCAAGAAAAACCGGGTTGAGGTATCCCTTTACGACTCTATCGGTGTTGATAAAGAAGGTAACGAGATAACCCTGATTGATGTTTTGGGAACAGAATCGGAAATTGTTCTTGATACTGTGGAGAGCCTGTTTGAACAGCGCAGGCTTCTGGAAAAGGTCAAGAAGCTAAGTTACCGGGAGAAGAACGTACTGCAGCTTCGTTTCGGTTTAGTGAACGGCATTCGCAAGACTCAGCGGGAAATCGCCCGGAAGCTCGGCATCTCCCGGTCCTATGTAAGCAGGATAGAGAAGCGGGCGTTGAATAAGCTGACGAAGGATTTTAAGGCGGAAGGGTGTCAGTGAAAGGTTTTCGTCTGAAAAACCAAAGTTGAAGTTAAGGGCAGGTTTGCTTTTTTCTCATGTTGAAGCTCGCCCATTTTTTCGGATTACCCGACTGTTATGGTAGAAAAAATTATTATATTGCGAAAAAAAGTTAAATAGTTTAAAATAAAATTCATAGAAGTTTGCCGCGGCTCCTAAGCGGTAACTTTGTTTTTTTATACGGTATTATTGGCATTTTTTGTCTGGTTTTCTTGACAACGGATTAGAGCGATTATTATGAATATCTTTGAGGTGAAGATATGACAGGGAAAAAGGAAGTCCTGAGGGTACATAATCTTAAAATAAATTTAAAACGAGAGAGGCGGAGCTATCCCTTGGTAAAAGGGGTGGATTTTTCTCTTTATGAGGGGGAAACTGTGGCATTAGTCGGTGAGTCGGGTTCGGGTAAAAGTTTGACAGCCCTTTCGATAATGGGACTACTGCCTAAACCGCCGCTTGAAATTGAATCAGGTGAAATACTGTTCGACGGCAGGGATTTGAACAAGTTGTCGGAAACAGAAATGGAGAAAATCCGTGGCGATAAAATCAGCATGATATTCCAGGAGCCCATGACTGCCCTGAACCCTGTATTCACTGTGGGAGAACAGATTGCGGAAGTGTTGCGGTACCACAGGAATTATGACAAAAAAAGTGCTTTGGCGGAAGCTGAAAAACTTTTGGCACATGTGGGAATACCTGAACCGGCTAAAAGAGCGGCAAGCTACCCGCATCAATTAAGCGGCGGTATGCGGCAGCGGGCCATGATAGCCATGGCTCTGGCCTGTTCGCCGCGGATTCTTATAGCGGACGAGCCTACCACGGCTTTGGATGTGACTATTCAGGCCCAGATACTCAAGCTTTTGCTGGACCTGAAAAAAGAGTACGGGACCACTATTCTGCTGATAACGCACGATTTGGGTGTGGTGGCTCAGGCAGCCCAGCGTACTATGGTTATGTACCTGGGTAAAATTTTGGAAAATGCTCTTACTGATGAGCTGTTTAAGAAGCCTATACATCCATACACCCAAGGTCTGCTCAATTCAATTCCGCGCATAGCCGCACAAAAAGGACCATTAACGGTTATCCCCGGATTTGTTCCAAACCCCTGGGAAATTCAACAGGGTTGCGGATTTGCACCCAGGTGCCCCAAAGCAAGTGAGCGCTGCTTTAAGGAGATTCCGCCATATAAAGAATATGGGGAAGGCCATTGGGCAGCTTGTTGGGAGGCGTAACATGAACGAGGTCTTAATCAGAACAGAAAAACTCAATAAGTTGTTTCCGGTTAAAGGACATAAAGGGAAAACCGTAAAAGCCGTGACTGATGTATCGTTAAATATCTATAGGGGAAGGACCCTGGGAGTTGTTGGTGAATCAGGTTCCGGTAAATCCACCCTGGGGCGACTGATCCTACGCCTGATAGAGCCAACTTCCGGCGAATGTTTCTATGGCGACAAAAATGTGTATTCCTTGTCACGAAAAGAATTGAACCTATTGAGAGAGAAAATGCAGATTGTTTTTCAGGACCCTTTTTCTTCCTTAAATCCCCGGCAAAAAATAGGCAGTATTTTGTGGGAGCCTTTGGTCATCCATAACAGGACTTCGGGGTTAAACAAGGAAAAGGTTGTCGGCGAACTTTTAAATAAAGTTGGCCTTGGGGAGGAAGCGGCCAACCGGTACCCGCATGAGTTTTCGGGCGGGCAACGGCAGCGGATTGCCATAGCGCGGGCTTTGGCATTGAAACCTGAGTTTGTTGTATGCGACGAACCGGTATCAGCTTTGGACGTTTCCATTCAGTCGCAGATTATTAACCTGTTGGAAGAGTTAAGACAGAAAGAAAATATTACCTATATGTTTATTGCCCACGGGTTAAACGTGGTTAGGCATATCAGTGATTATGTGGCTGTTATGTATCTGGGGGAAGTTGTAGAATATGCCGCCGTCGATGACTTATTCTCTTCACCTCTGCATCCTTATACCAAAATGCTCATTGGAGCGGCTCCGGAACCGGATCCACGGGTGCAACTTGATTTTAACCTGATCCAGGGCGAAATTCCTAGTCCCATTGACCCGCCCCCAGGTTGCCGTTTTCATACCAGGTGCCGGTACGCCACCGAGGCTTGCCGACAAACGTCACCGCCGGTAAAGAACATAAGCGAAGACCGGTGGGTGCGTTGTCATTTATATAAATAAAATTAAAGATTATAAGGAGGAGAAGCAGGAAGATGTGGAAGAGGTTTGGATTAACTTTACTAGTGCTGTTTCTTGCACTGGGCTTGATCGGCTGTGGCGGTAAGGGAGACGGCCAGGCCCAGGGTGATTCTCAGGGCCCTTCGCAGATAGTAGTCGGTCTGCAGGCAGAGCCTACTACGTTGGACACCAACCAGATGTCCGATTTCAATTCCACCCGTGCAGGGATGGAAATGTTTGAGGGGCTGGTACGTTTTAAAGATGAGAGTACAGAAATTGAGCCCTGTCTTGCTGAAAAGTGGGATATATCGAAAGACGGTCTTACATATACCTTTTACTTGCGCAAAGATGTCAAGTTCCATGACGGCACACCGTTTAACGCCGATGCCGTTAAGTTTACCGTTGACAGGCAGATCGATAAGAACCACCCCTACCATAACACCGGTGAATTTGCTTATGCCGATTTCACTTTTGGTAAGGTGAAAGAGGTCAAAGTGGTTGACCCCTATACAGTAACCTTTGTTTTAAAGGAGCCTTTCGCTCCGTTCCTGGCCAACCTGGCTATGCATTCGGCCACCATTGTTAGCCCCGAAGCCGTCAAAAAATACGGCAAAGATTTTAGTAAAAACCCTGTTGGAACCGGCCCATATAAATTTGTAAAATGGGAGCCGGGTGTAGAGATAATTCTGGAGAAAAACCCTAATTACTGGGGTGAAAAGGCCAAAATTGACCGCCTGGTGTTCAAGCCTATTGTTGATGATACCACCAGGGTTACTGAATTAGAATCCGGCAATGTTGATTTTATCGTAGGTGTTTCACCTGATGATTTGAGCCGCTTAGAAGCTAACCCTGATTTCAAAGTTATCAAACAACCGGGTATGCACACTTGGTGGACAGCCATGAATACTCTGAAAAAACCCTTTAACGATGTACGCGTACGTCAGGCTGTAAACTATGCCATTAACCGCGAAGCCATCGTAAAAGATATTCTTAAGGATACCGGTGTGCTGGCCAATTCTCCGCTGCCGCCGGTAATCTGGAGCCATACCGACGACGTAACCAAATATGAATATAATCCCGAAAAAGCCAAGCAGCTTTTAAAAGAAGCCGGCTATCCAAACGGTTTTGAAGTAACCTACTGGGTGCCCGAGTCCGGTTCCGGTATGCAGCAGCCTACTACCATGGCCACTGCTATTCAGGCCGATTTGGCTAAAGTAGGTATTAAAGTCAAGATTCAAACCATGGAATGGGGTACTTACCTGGACAAAGTTTTCTCGCCGCCAGATAAAAACGACATGCTGATGCACCAGATGTCCTGGGTCGGCGATAACGGAGACCCTGACAACTTCCTTTACATTTTGTACAGCAGTAAGCAGTATCCAACCGACGGATTTAACGACAGCTACTATAAGAACCCCAAGCTGGATGAACTGCTGGACAAAGCCAGGTCTGAGCAGGATCAGAACAAACGGGCAGCTATGTATGAGGAGGCCCAGAAAATTATTACTGCCGACGCTCCTGTTGTTTTAGTCGATCACGAGACTCAGATTGTGGCTATGAAGAAAAACATTGAAGGATTCAAGTTGCATCCAACGGGAGTTTTCCGGTTTAGAGGAGTTACAATAAAGTAGTGGAGGATCATTATGGGGAGATATATTTTCCGACGGATATTAAGCCTAATACCGGTTCTCATTGGCGTAAGTTTTCTGGTTTTTATTATCATGCACTTAGCTCCCGGTGATCCGGCGGAAATCATTCTCGGTCCCAAAGCCACAACGGAAGCCCTGGCTGAGCTCAGGTCTCAGCTGGGGCTAGACCTCCCCTGGTATGTTCAGTACCTGCGTTGGATTGGGAAGGTGTTTGTCGGTGACTGGGGCCGTTCGATACAATTAAAAAGGGAAGTCCTACCCCTTATACTGGACAGGTTTGGCGCAACGGCCATTTTGGCTTTGGGAAGTATGCTGTTTGCTGTAATTTTCGGCTTAATAGCAGGAATTGTTTCAGCCATTAAGCAGTACACCTTCTGGGATCGGTTGCTTATGCTGATTGCCCTTGTTGGCTTCTGCCTGCCTGTGTTCTGGTTGGGTATCATTTTGCAGATTATTTTCGGCCTGAAACTGGGAGTTCTTCCCGTATCGGGAATGCACAGCCCCGGTGGCAGCGGATTTTTGGATATGCTGAGGTACCTTATCCTGCCCAGCCTGGCTTTGGCAGCCGGTTCTTCAGCAGTAATCGCCCGGATGACCCGTTCGTCCATCCTGGAAGTTATACGGCATGATTACATTCGTACGGCTAAAGCCAAGGGATTGCCGAAAAAGATAGTTATTTACAAGCATGCGCTGAAAAACGCTTTAATTCCTGTGCTTACTGTTACCGGCCTGCAGGTAGGATACGTACTTGCCGGAGCCGTGCTGGTGGAAATCGTTTTTGGCTGGCCGGGCATAGGCACGTTAATGGTGAACGGTATACTGGCCCGGGATTTTCCGTTGGTGCAGGGAATTATTCTTTTGGTGGCCTCCAGTTATGTGCTGGTCAACCTGATTGTTGATATCTTATATGCTTTTGTGGATCCACGGATTAGTTACAAATAGGGGGGATAGGGGTGCAGAATGAAGTTTTAAAACGGCTTCTTAAAGATAAAGCGGCCATTGTAGGCGCCCTGGTTTTAGTTACAATACTGGTACTCAGTTTGCTTGCCCCGCTGATTGCTCCCTATGACCCTAATGCCATCGATACCTTTAACCGTTTGAAGCCTATTGGTACACCGGGTCACATTCTTGGCACCGATGAGTTGGGCCGGGATATATTGTCCAGATTGTTATGGGGGGGCCGAATTTCTGTAGCGGTTGGCTTTTTTGCCGTTGCCTTTGCCATGTTTTGGGGCGTCCTGATAGGTCTGCTGGCCGGATATTACAAAGGTTTTTTTGACACATTGGCCATGCGGTTTATGGACATTTTGCTGGCTTTTCCTTATGTACTGCTGGCCATTGCCATCATTGCGGCCCTGGGCCCCGGACTTGTTAACGCCATGCTGGCCATTGCCATTGTTGGTATACCCTATTACGCCAGGATAATCCGCGGGACGGTGTTGTCCCTGAAGGAAAAAGAATTCATTGAAGCTTTGCGGGCGTTGGGAGCCAGCGATTTCAGAATAATGTTCAAACACATTCTTCCCAATAGTTTAGGCCCTCTGGTTGTTGCGGCAACCCTGGATGTAGGCTGGATGATTGTGGCAGCGTCAGGGATGAGCTTTTTAGGATTAGGCGCACAGCCGCCTACATCTGAATGGGGGCTGATGCTGAGCCTTGGCAGGAAATATATCAGGGTGGCGCCTCATCTTTCACTGTTGCCTGGTTTAATGATTTTTCTGGTTGTTTTATCTTTAAACTTGCTCGGCGATGGGTTGCGAGATGCACTGGACCCCAAACTTAGAGATTAAGAGGAGGAAATTATGGCTAAACTTGTTGCAACTTATTCCATATGTGGTTTAGATCCAAAGACGGGCGAAATTGGTGTTGCGGTGCAGTCGAAATTTATGGCTGTTGGTGCGATAGTGCCTTATGGGAAGGCAGGGACAGGTATTGTGGCCACCCAATCCTGGGCTAATACCAGTTTTGGTCCGGATGCTATGAAATTATTGAAGGAAGGCAAATCTCCCCAGGAAATTCTGGAGATTTTACTGGCGAAGGATGAGCACCGCGAGTTACGCCAGGTTGGTATTTTAAGCGCCAATGGGGACAGCGCCGCTTATACAGGCAAAGACTGCTTCCCCTGGGCCGGCCATAAGACAGGACCGAATTTCTCCTGCCAGGGGAATATTCTAGTTGGCCCGGAAACTGTTGAGGCCATGGCCGAAACCTTTATCAAAACGGAAGGCGATTTGGCTGAACGTCTACTAAAGGCTCTCGAGGCCGGAACCAATGCGGGTGGCGACAAGCGTGGCAAGCAGTCGGCGGCGCTGGTTGTGCTTAAAGAAAAGGGAGGTTATGGGGGCTTTAATGACCGGTACATAGATCTCCGCGTAGATGACCACCCGGAGCCGGTCCGGGAATTAATCAGACTGCACGGATTATATAAACTTTATTTCTATAAAACCAGGCCGGAAAATGTCCTGCGCGTGGAAGGAGACCTTTTCAGGGAATTGCAGCAGCTTTTAGCTGATTGGGGTTATTATAAAATAGAAACGGGCGCCGCAGAACCAACGCCGACCTTCTGGGAAGCGCTGCATGAATTCCACCTCATGGAAAACTTCGATGAGCGCATTCAGCCACAGGGTTTTATTGACCTGGAAGTGGTAGAATTTATGCGCAAAAAGACCCAATAAATGAAGTTGCATTTCAGTAAATGGGGTTAGATTGATGAAAATCAGAGCAGATAAAGTAATTTACGGGTTTAACCCTGATTTGGAGGCGGTTGCCGTTGCCCGGTCGGGGGACGTGATCGTATTTGAAACCTTGGATTGTTTTGCCAACCAGATAGTTGAGGCCGAACAATCGGTTGATAATATCGACTGGGAACAGATTAACCCCGCCACCGGCCCGGTTTATATAAAAGATGCCCGGCCTGGTGACAGCATCCGGGTGAGTATTTTGAAAATAGACCTGGCTGACCGGGGGATTATGGCTGCCATTCCTGATTGCGGTGTGCTGGGTAACAGGGTAAAAGAGCCGGAAATCAAAATTCTTCCCATTAAGGGCAGTACCGCTTATTTTAATGATATTGCGCTGCCGGTAAAACCGATGGTGGGTGTTATCGGCGTGGCGCCGGCGTCCGGTGAAATGCCTTGTGGTATACCCGGGGCCCACGGCGGAAATCTGGATACCAACCTTATTTGTGCCGGCAACGACCTTATTTTACCGGTGGCTGTACCAGGCGCCTTGTTGGCTTTGGGTGATGTCCACGCGCGTATGGGAGACGGAGAAGTATGGGTTACCGGTATTGAGACGGCAGCGGAAGTTACGGTAAGGGTAGAGGTGCTGAAAAACTTTTCTGTTAAAGAACCCGTTGTTATGAATGACGAAATTACAGCGTTCCTAAGCTCAGCGGCAACACTGGATGAGGCTGTGACAAAAGTGACCGAGTATGCCGTTGACTGCCTGGTGAAGCTGGGGTTATCTTTTAATGATGCCGGTATGCTCTTAAGCGCTGTTGGAGACTTACAAATATCGCAGGTTGTAGATCCGTTAAAAACAGTACGCTTGGTTGTCCCCCGCTGGATTTTAACCAGATATGGATTTAACCCGGACCGGCTGAAAAGCCTTTAAGTTCCCGTACGGTTTACTTAAAGGCTTTTTCTTTTTTTTAAAACTGAACTCAAAATATCAGTTTTTGAACCACGACATTCCGGGGATTTCCAGCCTCCATTTCATCCGTATGTCCTGCTGTTCATCCCAGGTTTCCCGCCTGGAGATCATGTCTGGTATAATTTGCAGCTCTTTTTCATATTTCCAATAGGTATGGGTTTGCTTAATATCTTCCCACAGCAGGGGAAACAGTTCGTAGAACTTTTCACTCTGGCCTTTGTAGAAGGCCCTTTGCATTTCATAAGACTGGAAGAAGTCACGCTTTAGGCTGTGGTGTTCGTAGGCCACCAGTAGGGCCAGACACAGTGTAGCTCTTGTGATTTCCGGTGAAACCAGCCAACTGCCCAAGGTACGGTATTCAAAACCGCCGTGTGGTTTATTTCTTATATTGCCAAGACCGCCGTATTGTTTTCTGCGTTTAACCGCGGCTTCACGATCTTCAATTAAGCTCACAGGTATGGCCAGGTAATTATCCAAAGCCCGCAGCAGAGCCGATGATAATTCGACACCTGAAAAATGAATGTGGCCGCCGATTTGGTATCTGTTATAATGTATGCTACCGGCCAACCATTCTACGTTTTTATAGGGGATGCGGGTTACGCCGTACTGCAGGCTGTGCCGGATTTTTTCGGTCAGCCTCAGGGGACAGGTATCGGGTGTCGGACGAATTTCAGCCAGCGGATAAAGTCTACCTTCCCGACGTTCGCTTCGTTCATCATAACCAAATAACCCGTCTTTTTGAATAAAATGCGAAGGGTAAATAAGGTTACCGTTATCTTTGTTTCTTAGAATAAACTCGGGGTCAGCCCCCAGCCATATCTCTCCGGATGCCGGTCGGTGCTGCCTAGCCAGTAAGCGCTTTTTTATCAGTTGCACCAGTTTGGGCGATGCTTCCGGATGTGGATTAGGAACAGGGTTGACATCAAGAACTACCGGACGGTTTTTCATATCAACACATAATCTTACCTTGGCAAAGTCAAGCCCTAACAGGTGGGTTGCCTTTACTGCCAGAAGACAGGCTTTTTCGGTATCAGAGTCCAAATTGACGGGAACAGGTTCGTATTGTTCGGAGGGTGTAGACAGCCAAAGGGATGTATTACTTACAACCGGTACCTTTTTTTCCAGGTAAAAGACCTTGGCATCAAATACCCAGGCTTTGTAGTCCCGCAGGGTAGGGATGTATTGGACAAAAAAGTCGGCTTTTATCCTGGCCACTTCGGCATAGCTGTAAATTATTCGGTCTCGGTTACTTTCTCTTGGATGCAAATGCCTGGCTACTAAGGGATAAGGTGAAGAAGGAGTGGGCACAGTGATTTTAGGTTGCCGAATCCTGTTCAGCCTGAGAAACTGCAAAGCCTTTTCCCGATTCAGGGCATTAACCAGAGACTCTTTTCTGTTTAAGGTAAGGTCCCGGTTGTCTGTACCTTGTATATTTCCCCACCGGACAAGGGGGCCTGTTATCTCATGCGGTGGGGCTGTTTGACAGTTAAAACCGGCAAAATATTTTTTCCAACTGCTGCCTGAATTATCTTCGCAGTGCAGTAAAACGGGCTTTTGCAAGGCTTACCCTCCTTAAGGCAGCATATGGTCAGGTTTTTACCAGATAGTTGACATAATGCATCAGACGGACCAGGGATTTAGCCCTGATTAAGGGTTCATCAAATTTGAATGGTTTGGAATTAACTTCAAAAACCCATATTTTCCCCTTTTTATCAATGCCGATATCAAATTCCATTTCGCCAAACTGCTCTTTTAAAGCCCTTTCTATCAGAGCGGGCACGATTTGGCCAATGCGGGACAGCTTATTAAGCAGCAGTTGGGCATTTTTTTTGCCGAAAACCTGCTTGAGCAGGTGGTAGCCGGGAGCACGACAACCGCCGTACATAACGTGCGTAGTGATACTTCCTTCGCCCGCTATACGGGCGGCAAAGCCTGTTTTTTTCCATTGGCCGTTTTTGTCTTTTTGGTATAAAACCCGGAAATCGAAGGGCCGGCCGTCCACCTGAGCCAAGGATATCCCCTTTTGAATCAGGTAAGGGCTGTTGTGGAAGGGTAGGTCTGACCAGGCCCCGTTTAAATTATCATGGGTAAAGGCGGTTTGGTTCTTATTGGCATCCCAGAGTATTATCTGGTTCTGTTCCTTTTCATGAGTTATCCGAAAAATACCTATTCCCAGACTGTTGTCAACAGGCTTGATATAAAGGGTAGGATATTTTTGCAGCATAGCCCGGAAGTTTTCTATAGACCACTTATGGGTTTCAGGCAGCAGGTTTTTGGTGAAACGGTACGAAGCCAGTATCCGGTAAATTGACCATTTATTCAGGAAAAAGGGATTAAAAAACCGTTTTCCATAAGCCTGCTTTATTTTGCTCAGTATTTCGCGGTACTCATTTTTTTGTTCAATGGAACGGTTAGGCAGCCGGTTATAAATTACCGTTGGCATAGGAAACGGAACTTGTTTCCAGGCCAGGCCTGACTCTTTAGGAACGTAGCCCAATAGCAAACGATTATCCCATTCTATATCTTCAGGTGTAATAACAAAAGCATTCCAGCCTCTTTTCCGGGCTATATTTATGATTTCCAAAAAAGGTTCTGTTTGCCCACCAAAAGGGAGGTCTGATGTTGGTCTTAAACTGCTTAAAATCGCAAGACTGGGGCCTTTTTTGAGCAAACTTTTTACCTCCTTATCCGTTTGGTCAATTATTATATACTATGTGGGTAAAAGCCGGTAAAGAACCTGGCAAATTCAAGGGGACGCAGGAAAGAACGTTCTATTCTCTGGGTCAATCCTACGGAGGTGGTCAGAGCCCTGAAAGGCTTGGAGTTAACTTCAATCAACCATAGTTTTCCATGCACGTCGATGCCGAAGTCAAGGCCCAGTTCAGCCCATATGCCCGGAAAACATTCTTCAACAGCCAAAGCAACCTCTTCCGCTGCCCGGCGAATGTTTTCACCAATACCAGCCGGTTGGAGGAAATCTTCATTAAATACCTGCCTGATTACTTCAACTATAGATTTTGCCACCGCTCCTCCGTTTAGGTTGGCAGTGAGTCCGCCAGGCTGTACAATGCGCACATAGGCTTTCGTTCTGCGCCAGCGACCGAAACGGTCTTTCTGCATGAGCAGCCGTATATCAAATTCCCGGCCTTCATATAAAGCTAAAGGAACAGCCTGCTGCATCAGGTATACACGGTTTTCCATAACGGGACGGAGAATTTTGACCAGTTCTGCCGCTCCCCTCTGTTCACCTTCGATAATAACGCCGTCTTTTGTTCGGTATTTGTACTTAAACTGTTCTCCTTCCTTGGAAATCTTGATAATTCGCCTACCCAGGCTTCCGGAAGATGGTTTCAAATAAATCTGCCGGTGCCTGTCAGCGAACAGGGCCAGGGTTTCCGGCCCGGCAAAAACTGTTCCCTCAGGTAAGTAGCGGTGGGCAATGGCATGGACTACTAGTTTTTCATGCACCTCGCATTTGTCCAGAAATCCGGGGTTAAAAACGGGAATTTGCATGATATTCTGGATATAAGCTAGAGCATTTTGACAAGCATCCTGTTTTTCCCAGTAACGTGAAGGAATCCGGTTATAAACAATATCAGGCCAGGGCAGGGTCAACTGCATCCAGCGCATTGGAGGTTCCCGGTTTTTGGAAGCATCATAACTGTTCTCTGAATCTCCCTGCACGATACATTCTTCGTCGGCGTCCGTTTGTGGTAATTCGGGAATATAACCACTGACAAATATATTGTCCGGCAAGATATCTTCCGGTGTAAAAACGTAAACCAGAGCGCCTGCCTTGGATGCTCTGTCGCACAGGGCCCGCAAGAATTTGGCCTGTCTTCCGAAGGGGTTCTCAGGATTGTCGAATTTTACTGTTAACAGACCGATCAGCGGTCCAATTCTTATTATCCTGCCGAGCAAACGCAGGGTCAGTACAGAGCCGGCCGGAATGTTAATACGGCTGGCAAGGGTTTTTGAACAACTGATTTTATTGTGCAGGGGATGAGTATGTTCGTTAATTTTTACCAGGATCTGGGTATGGAAGGAGCCGGTTTGCAGTATATAGGCAGCGTTTGCTTCCAGACCCAGTTTTTTAAAAAGTCTGGCCGGAAAATAAAGAGCATAGTCACAGCCCGCGGCCGGTTCCGACCATTCAATCTGTATAAAGATTGGATTCATAGTAGTCACCTGTGTTGTTTTGTGGATTTGAAAAACCGGACAAGTATCTGGCGTAATCAATGATGTTTATTATGGATTGTACTTTAAGGTGCGGCTGATTTTTGGGAAAGACTTTACGGGACGGTTTAGAATTTACCTCGATTAGCCAAACATGACCTGTTTTGCTAATACCGACATCAAGGCCTAACTCGGCAAAGTCTCCCAGTTCTTCCTCCAGGGTTTTGTGTACGTTGCTGCCCAAGTCCAACAGTTTTTGCCGGGTTTCACTGGTTTTCCAGTCCCCGAAAGTAAAGGACTCCCATAATTTTTCGATTGGTATAGCTGTCCCTCCGGCAGCAATATTCGGGAAAATGCTGTTTTCTGAAGCAACTCTGGCCACTGTAGCTGCTGTTGTCCACCGGCCGGACCCGTTTTTCTGAAGCAACACCCTAACGTCAAATACTCTTCCCTGGTAGGTTAGCAGGTCCAGGCCCTGCTGCACCACGTATAACCTGCGGCCAAGAAGTTTTGTGAGTTCAGTTTGCAGGGCCAGTCTGTCGGGCCAGATACCGCTTTGATTTTTTCGTTTTCTGCGGTATTGAAATTGAAAGCCGGCAGGTACTTTTTCCAGTTTAATTATGTTGGCGCCCAGGCTGCCGTTGATAGGTTTGATATATACTCTGCCGTATTTGTTCAGGAATTCGGTTATGTCGTTAAAATTCCTGAGCAGCGCTGTTTGCGGTAAATATTCGACCATACCGGGGTTGCGGCTTAAAATTGTGTGTGTTTCCCATTTATTCAGGAACCTTGGGTTAAAGTGGTGTAGACCGGGGACTTTTTGCAGGTTTTTAACCGTCTCGGTAATCAAATCTTTGCGTTCGGAGCTGCGGTTCAGAATCCGGTTGTAAACTACATCTGGAAATGGAAAGGTGTCTTTTCGCCACAATACATTTCCGTCAGGCAATGGTGTGGCAATATACCCGTTTATTTTCTGATTGGGCCAGTCAATGTCCTGAGGCGCAAAGGCAAAAGATATGACTCCGTATTCCCGGGCAATTTTCGAAAACAGTTGCAGCATGGGTCTTTGCGTCGTGAAGGGAGGGATCCTGAGCCTTTTATTTCTGGTAATCAGGTAACCCAGGAGAGGGCCGATTTTTATTGTTTTTTTCGGCCTGTCAACCAGAGCCGTTAAAGCAAGAGATTCCGGCAGATTAAGGTGTTTGCAGGTAATTTTGGGTAAATAAAGCTGAAACCCGGGGTCAACTCTTGAGTTGGTTGATTGGTTCAACCTGTACAGATTTACTTTAACTTCGTTGCAGCCGGCCTTTATGGTAAAAAGTTCGCTCTCCGTGCAGTCAAGGGCTTTGAACCCTTCTTCAGTGAGATAGGCTTTATCTGCAGTTTCTGTGGAGATGGTTTTAATCTCTAAAAACAACATGTTTTAAATCAGCTCCTGTTCATTATTTTGCATTTTTCCGAAACCTGCCAGGTACAGGGCGTACTCGATTGGTCTGGAGACAGCCTGTTTGGTTAAATGGGTTGGCCCAATTTTGGTAAACACTGTACGGCCGGGAACCGCATTAAGTTCAATTAACCAGATTTTACCTGTGTTGTCTATACCGACGTCTACCGCAATTTCACCGAATTGAAGACCGCTTACCTGCTCAACCCAACTGCAGGTAAGAAAACTGAGATGTTCAATTTCGCTTTGCATTTGATATGCTTTTTCCGCTCCAAAGAGGGCAGACAGTATTTGTTCTAAAGGCTGAGCCGTTCCGCCGGCATGTAGATTGGTAGTAATCGCATTGGAACCTCCCAACCGGGCCGCCATCCCTGTTAATCTCCACTTTCCGTCCAGGCCTTTTTGCATCAGGACCCTTACGTCGAAAGGTCTTGCCTGGTATTGGGCCAGGTTGAGGTCCTGCTGAACAATAAACTTTTTATTGAGCATCTGTTTATCCAGGAGATCCTGCCACATTTGGTCCAGGTTGCCGTAAACTGAGCGGTAAATCACTTTCTTTTTCGGGTACTCACAGGTGTATGAATTTCTGTCACGCCTGACCCGCAATATACCTCTGCCTGAACTGCCGCCGGAAGGTTTAAGATAAACAGAACTGTGACGCGCAATAAAGTTTTTGGCCGCTTCGGCTGCCTGAATATGTACCGTGGTAGGCAGATATCTCCGTAAAACGGCATGTTCGCTTAACCAGAGATGAGTCCGCCACTTATCGAAAAATTTAGGGTTAAAAAACTTGTCGCCCCAGGCAGCCCGCAGATACCGCCGGACCTTTATGCTAGTCATTTTATGTGGTCCTTTTGGGAAGAGGCCTCTGTCGTAAAATACATCGGGCAGGGGAAGGGCCTTTTTTGTCCACCGCAGTCCGGTGGCGGATTTTTCCAGTACATGTCCGTATGTAAAACCGGCGTTGATATTGAGGTCTTCGGGAGCAACAACATAAGTTAAGGCGTACATTTTCCTGGAAACCTGACATAACTTTCTGAAATAGGAAGTCTGTTCGCTGAAAATTCTTCGGCCGGCCAGGTTTTTGTAACCATAGATAGCGATAAAGGGTCCCAGCCGCAGGGTACCCCTGCCCGGCAGGACCATCAGGTCCAGCTTTAGTTCCGGTGGTATATAAAGTTGTGCGGCGGTAGCCGGAGAAATTGATATGGTCTGGGGAAGAAAATTTGATTCTTTTAGGTTGGCCCTGGCCTGTCTGTTACCGGCAAATATGGTTACCGGTTGGTCCGGCTTAACCTGTAATGCAAGCAGAAGATGACCGGGGACAGAACAGGTTTCAGGCGCCAGGCTTGCATCCACCCTGATCGCGAAGTTTTCCGGTATCATGTAAATACTGAGCCCCTCTCTGTAAAAGGAAAAATTACGGTTCTTACCACACTTTATAGTATGTGAGAGGGCATAGAATTGATAGCATAGCATTGATAATGAAACAAAAAAGCGTCCGGTTTTAGAGCAGACGCTTTCCTGGTTTATTTTATGTAATCATCTTCATTTATGTCTTCGAGGTCACAGATATCATCAGGATATAATTCCTGAATAAATGTATTTATTTGCGGTGCAACCAGTTCTATACCGCCAGCCAGATAAGGATCCTGGGGCAGAAAATCGATGGTTTTGACAAATAACTTGGTAGTACCGATTACCTCTACTGCTAAACCCTGTTCAATTTCCAGTCGAATAATTTTTGATTGGCCGTCTTCCGTCAGGTAGGCTTTTTTGCACTTTGGCCGGGAAGTTATCTCTCCCCTGGCCTGGGCATCGTTAAAGTCTTCCTCAGCAAAAGTGGTAATCGGAATAGTTTCTATATAATCAATAGTCTTCTTGACAGAATGGGTGTCCTGGCCTGCTGCATACCATACGTGAAGGTCGTATTGTCCTTCTACTTTAACCATTTTCCTGGCGCTGACAGATTCCAGCGGGACAGCGCTTTTCAGCCTGGCATTGGTTACGTAATGGCCGAGAATTTGAACCTCACCTGGTTCTGGAACTCTTATGTTAACCACATTTTGTTGCTGAATCTGCCCTTTACCGCAGACAGCTTTGGTTATGATTTCCCGCATCAGGGGTTCGTTGGTCATTTGCATTCCTCCTTCCGGATTAGCCTTAATAAATCCTGGCAGCGCTATTTCCGGGGATGGGGTATACTTGAACATAAACTTTGGTTTCACCGATTATTTCTGCGTAAAGTCCCATTTCAATTTCCACTTTTATCTGGTTCTGACCGGAAACCAGGGTCCTTATACACTGCGGGGCTTTAGTAAGAATTGCCCTGGCGTCCATGGGCCCGATTATCCCTTCGCTGATATCGTCTATAGGGATTATTTCGGTAAATTTAACAGTTTCTTTGGCTACATCGGTAGCCTGGTCGTTGTTGTAGGAATACCAAACGTTAATGTCAAAGGTGCCGCTTACCCGGACGGTTTTCTTACCTGAGGGAGAAATTTCTGTCTTTAAGGGTTCAGTCAGCCTGTACCTGGTTATTGAAGATCCCAGAACACTGGAAGGAACTCTGCCGGCGGGGACGGGAAGGTATTCAACATACCTGAAATTTTGCTTTCCTGAACCACATACAGCCTTGGTTATAATCTCCCGGTAGTAATTTTGTTCCATGTTTTCACCTTTTTCGAGCTTGCCGTTAATTTCGGCCATTTAACAATCCCCTCCTAAATTTAGATTTTGGCCATTTTGCAACGAGACAATATTTATTGGCCAAAACTTCATTACAAAGTCTTGGCTCTTTTTCAACGACACCCCGCTTTCCCCAGTAGCTTTTTATGCTACAATATCATATGTTTGTGGTTAAAAGTTGGTGACACAAAAACTACACATAATTTTGTCCTTTTCCCAATATTTTTTTAAAAAATGATGCCGGGAGAAAGGCTATGCTAATAATAAACAAAAGGAATTGGGCTGTTTTTGGCTGTTGTCTGGGACTGCTCTTTTGTCTTATCATATTTTTATACCTGTACAACCCTATAATAAAAATTGAACTTTCCGGCAATCAGGTACCGGGACAAATTGTTTTAAGCCAAAGTGAACAAAAGATGCTTATTCGGGAATTAACCCGTGCTCAATTTATCGGCCGAGGCGTTTGCCAAGCGCCGCGATTAACTTTGTCCGTTCGGAAGAAAAAGGGAATGGATAGATATCTGATTGATAAGGACAATTTAATTTATGACTCAACAGGCCAAATAGTGCAGCCCGGCAAAAAGTTACAAGAACTTTTAACAGCACTGGAGCAGAAATTAAGGGACCGCAGCTTATACGGAGAAATGATTGCCTGGTCGGAAGCGGACAAAATATTCCCCCGGTTGGCCAGGGCACAGGTACAGGACTTTGATTCACGCTTGGCTTTTTGGGTGCAGAGAAGGGCAGGACGGGCTCATGCCGACGTTCAGCCGCTTACGGCCGAAGATACTGCTATTATGAAACAGATATACGGAGGAAAATGGAGCTGGAAGAGGCGCGCAATCCTGGTAAAGATCAAAGGCCGTAAACTGGCCGCATCCATGAACGGGATGCCCCATGGGGCGGGGGCCATTTCCGGGAATAATTTTCCCGGCCATTTCTGTATCCATTTTTATAATTCGAAAACCCATTCAGGACGGGTCAACCTGGAACACCAGGTCATGGTCTGGAAAGCTGCCGGTAAGTTTGGTGAAATGACCAGAAGGGCTGTCCCCAGGCGCATTATGGAGGTTTTCTTTACTGCGGTGGACCAGGGCGAAGTCAATCTGGCGGAACAGCTAATGGCCATAAAGGACAAAAAAGAAAAAAGGGACCTGAATGAGATTCTGCACAGGATAGAATGGCTTACGGTGAGTGGGTGCAAAGCTACGCAGGAATCTCCTGGACAAAGTGTTTTCCTGGTTAAACTGGAAGTGGGGTTGGAAAAGGAGCCGGGGAAATTGGAAAGAGAAGGTTACCTGCTACTTTGCAGAAGTAAGGGTGCGGCCCCGTGGAAAATAGACGGCAGCAGTTTGTTAAAACTATTAAAAAGTCAGGGAAAAGTTCAATGGCCGGGAGGAATTAAGGGCCAGGGGTAATAATACTACTATATGCCGATAATTGAGACAGAAAAACTGACCAAGGAATTTAAAGTGTTTAACAGAAGAGAAGGGTTGCTGGGGGCTGTTTATGATCTCTTTTCCAGGCGCTATCACACCGTTAAGGCAGTGCATGAGCTAGATTTTACCGTGGAAGAGGGGGAGATGGTAGGATATATTGGCGCCAATGGCGCCGGTAAGTCTACGACTATTAAAATGCTGACGGGTATTCTGACGCCTACCTCCGGCAAAGTTATGGTTAACGGCTATTCGCCATTTAAAGAACGCGAAAAATGCACCCGGGGAATAGGGGTGGTCTTTGGCCAGCGCAGTCAGTTGTGGTGGGATATTGCTGTCATAGAATCCTTTAAATTGCTGCGGAGGATTTATGAAGTACCTGAAAAGGTATTTCGCAGGCGCCTGGCAGATTTTACCGAAATTCTCGACCTAGGGCCCCTTTTAAACCTGCCGGTCCGTAAGTTAAGCCTGGGGCAGCGGATGAGATGCGAACTGGCGGCTGCACTACTGCACAATCCGCCGCTCCTGTTTTTGGATGAACCGACAATTGGGCTGGACGTGCTAGCCAAAGAAAAGATAAGGGATTTTCTAAAGAGAATAAATAAGGAAGAGAATACCACCATCCTTTTGACCACCCATGATCTGGGGGATATCGAAGCTCTGTGCCCGCGGGTCGCCATCATTGACCACGGCCGGATGATTTATGACGGAACCCTGGAGTCGCTTTTGAAAAGGTGGGGGCAGAAGGAACTGGAGGACATAGTAAAATTAATCTACCAGGGTTACCGGCCGGAAGGGGGGGACCCTGGTGAACACCAACAAATTCCTGCTCTACCTGGAATTAATCAGGCTTGAGTTTATCCGTATGCTGGCTTACCGGTCCACTTACCTGACCGGGATTTTCAATTATGCTATCCAGATAGGGGCTTATTACTTTTTATGGGAAGCCATCTACATCAACCGGAAGAGCCTGGCCGGGCTGCAGAAGGAACAAATGTTAACCTATGTAATTATCGCCTGGGTAGTCCGGTCTTTTTACTTTAACAACCTGGACCAGAAGATTACGAAAGAAATCCTCGACGGAAGCGTGGCAATAGAACTGATCAGGCCTTACCGTTATGATGCGGTGAAACTGGCCCGTAGTTTGGGAGAAGCTCTTTTCCGGCTCCTCTTTTTTTCCCTGCCCAGCGGTCTTTTTATTTACCTGCTGCGGCCTTTTTCATTGCCGCAGTCCTCGACAACCTGGGGCATTTTTGCTGCCGCTATGTTCGGGAGTTATCTTATCAACGCGCAAATAGCGCTCTTGTTTGGATATTCCGCTTTTTTTACCCACTCGACCAGTGGCGTGTTGCGGGCCAAAAGAGTGGTAACAGATCTTTTATCGGGCTTGATTTTGCCTATCAGCTTTTATCCGGACTGGGCGCAGAAGGCTTTGGCTTACTTACCCTTTCAGACTATCAGCTACCTGCCCAATCTGATATTTTTAGAACGGCTGCAGGGCTTGGCGGCTTTAAAAATATTGGTTCTGCAAGCTTTTTGGGTTGTGGTCCTCTATATATTAAACCGTATAGTATGGAGAATTGCCATTGGTCATGTAGTGGTGCACGGAGGGTAGAAGTGTTTAGGAGATTCCTGTGGTACTGTCAGATATTTTTGGGTTATTCCGCCCAATATTTAAAAACAAAAATGGCTTACAGAACTGATTTTCTCTTTTATATTTTATCAGATTTCTTGCTGCAGTCCATGAACCTGGTTTTTATCCTGGTAGTTTTCCGGCACGTGGACCAGATCAGGGGATGGTCCAGGGAAGAAATGCTCTTTATCTACGGGTTTTTTATGGTACCCTTTGGCTTTTACAGCGGGTTTTTTAACCATCTGTTTGATGTCCCTGAGAAGTATGTAATGGAAGGACAGTTGGACAGGATTCTGGTCAGGCCTTTAAATTCATTATTTCAAGTAATCATGGAGACCATGAATTTGGAATTAATTGCCGGTATTATACCGGGCCTGGTCATCATGGGTTACGCGGCGGCTTCCCTGAAATTACAGTGGTATTGGTGGGATATCCCGCTGTTTTTGGTTATGGTTTTGGGGGCCACCTTAATTTACGCTGGCATTTATGTCACCCTGGCCAGCCTGGGTTTTTGGTTTGAAGGGCGGATGGGACTGATGCCGATGGTTTACAACCTGTCGAACTATGGGCGGTATCCTGTTAATGTCTATAAAGGAATACTGCGGTTTATACTTACCTGGGTACTGCCCTTTGCTTTTGTAGGATTCTACCCTTCCACCATTTTGATGCGCCGCAGGGAATATTATGCCTATGCCTTGCTGACGCCTTTGGTTGGCCTAATATTTTTCACCACGGCATATTTTATATGGTCGCGAGGTATAAAACGTTATTTGAGTACAGGTAGCTGAAAAAGAGAAATTGCCTCCAAAGCTAAATTGCAATGTGGGCATAAAGTTCCTCCTTTTGGGGGAACTTTTATTATATAGAAAGAAGTTGCGCAGGTAAACTTGAGTATGTTTAACGGGGGAAAAGGTATGGAACAGAAAGATGTTTCTATTGACAGGCGCCTGGTTTCTCAGGAGATTGATGCCCTGGTCAGAAATGCCCAGGAGGCGCAAATGGAATTCTACAGGTTTAACCAGGAGCAGGTTGATAAAATTGTTAAAGCAATGGCTCTGGCGGGATTGGACCACCATATGGAACTGGCCAGGTTGGCTGTTGAAGAAACGGGCCGTGGCGTTTATGAGGACAAGATTACCAAAAATATATTTGCCACGGAGTCTGTGTACCATAGCATTAAATACCATAAAACTGTCGGCATAATACATGTAAACGAAGAGGAAGATTACATGGAAGTGGCAGAACCTGTAGGTGTGATAGCGGGCATAACACCGGTAACAAACCCGTCTTCCACTACGATGTTTAAGTCACTGATTGCCATGAAAACACGCAATCCCATTATTTTCAGCTTTCACCCGGGATCCCAGAAAACCTGTGCTACGGCAGCCAAAATTATGCGGGATGCTGCTGTACAGGCCGGGGCGCCGGCTAACTGTATAAGCTGGATAGAACACCCTTCCATAGAAGCGGCCAATATGTTGATGCACCATCCCGGAGTTTCTCTGATCCTGGCCACAGGAGGAGCCTCCATGGTCAAAGCGGCGTACAGCGCCGGCAAACCTGCCCTGGGCGTGGGGCCGGGTAATGTGCCGTGTTATATAGAGCAAAGCGCAAATTTAAAGAGAGCAGTCACGGATATCATTATGAGTAAGACCTTTGACAACGGCATGATTTGCGCATCGGAGCAAGGCCTGTTTGTAGACAGCGCTGTCAGTAACCAGGTTATGCGGCTGTTGGCAGACAACGGTTGTTACTTCCTGGCGCCGGAGGAAGTTAAAAGGCTGGAGGATTTTGCCACCTGCCAGCACAGTTGCTCGTTAAACCCTGATATAGTTGGGCAGTCAGCCTTTAAGATAGCCCAAATGGCAGGTATTTCGGTACCCGGGGATACCAAGATACTGATAGCTGTTCTGGAAGGTATCGGACCGGAATATCCCCTGTCACGGGAAAAGCTGAGCCCTATTTTGGCCTATTATACGGTCAGTGATTTCCGGGAAGGGATTACCCGGGCCGAAGAAATGGTGGAATTTGGCGGTTTGGGGCATTCGGCGGTTATACATTCGGAAAACCAGGCTGTCATTAACGAATTTGCCAAAAGGGTCCGTGTAGGCCGGGTGATAGTTAATGCTCCCGCTACCCATGGCGCCATTGGGGAGTTATACAATACCAATATGCCGTCTCTGACCTTGGGTTGTGGTTCCATGGGCCACAATTCCACTACTTCAAATGTCAGCGCCGTAAACCTGGTGAATATCAAAAGGGTGGCCAGGAGGAGAGTAAAAATGCAGTGGTTCAGGGTTCCGGAGCGGATATACTTTGAGTCCGGGTCAGTACAATACCTGGCGAAAATGCCCAATGTAAACAGGGCGATTATAGTCTGCGATCCGGCTATGGTGGAACATGGTTATGTAGAAAAAGTGACATATCATTTAAATAAAAGGGAAAACCATGTGGCCATTGAAATTTTTTCCGACGTTGAACCCGATCCTTCTGTGGAAACGGTGATGAAGGGCTGTGAAGTAATGCGGCGCTTTCAGCCTGATACGATAATTGCCCTGGGCGGCGGTTCGGCCCTGGATGCGGCCAAAGGTATGTGGTTGTTTTACGAATACCCTGATGTCGAATTTGAGTTTCTCAAACTCAAGTTTCTTGATATTCGCAAACGTACTTATAAGTACCCGAAACTGGGCCGCAGAGCAAAAATGGTGGCCATTCCCACTACCAGCGGTACGGGTTCGGAAGTAACGGCTTTTGCGGTTATTACCGATAAAGGACGGGCTGTTAAGTATCCTCTGGCTGATTACGAATTAACTCCTGATGTGGCCATCGTGGACTTTGACTTTGTCATGACGGTACCGCCTGCTGTTACGGCAGATACGGGTATGGATGTTCTGACCCATGCTATCGAAGCTTACGTTTCGGTCATGGCTTCCGATTATACCGACGGTTTGGCTTTAAAGGCTATCGAACTGGTCTTCCAGTACCTGCCAAGAGCTTATAAGAACGGCTCCGACCGGGTGGCGCGGGAAAAAATGCATAATGCTTCTACTATTGCCGGCATGGCTTTTACCAATGCTTTTTTAGGGATAAACCACAGTCTGGCCCATAAACTGGGCGGAGAGTTTCATATTCCCCATGGCCGGGCCAATGCTATCCTGCTGCCTTATGTTATCGAATACAATGCTCAGCGACCCACCAAATTTGTTTCCTGGCCCAAGTATGAGTACTATGTTGCGCCCGAAAAATATCAGAGGATTGCCAGGTATCTGGGACTGCCGGCAAGCAGTGTGGAAGAGGGCGTAGCCAGTCTGATTCAGGCTATCCGGCGATTGATGAAGGAACTCAATATGCCGTCAACTATAGGTGAATGCGGTGTCGATCCCGACGAATTTATCCGCAAACTGCCGATGCTGGCGGAAAAAGCTTTTGAGGACCAGACGACTGTTACCAATCCCAGGATGCCCCTGATAGAAGAATTAAAAGAAATTTATATTAAGGCCTTTGGACCTCCGCTGAGCCAATCCCAGCCCTTTGCGCCTCAGACGGACAACCATTATAAACAGGTAAGGGCTGCGGATAACTCCAAGCCTATGGGAGAAGAATTCCATAGTAGATTAAATTGAAATCTTGATTGACAGCAAATTTTACCTTGTGATAAAATCAAAGCTGGACCGACTAGTCGGTCGGCTTAGATTTTTTCTGCTGCCAATTTAGTGAATTTAATTGTATTGTAAAGTAGGGATAAGTAATGAATCTGACTCAGTTATCTATTAAAAGGCCTGCCATGATGACAATGGTCATCATGGTCTTTGTTGTATTAGGACTGTATACATATCACCGGATGGGAGCGGAATTATTTCCTTCGGTAAATTTGCCCTATGTGGCTGTTGTAACCAACTATCCCGGGGCCGGCGCCGAGGAGATTGAGACGCAGATAACCAAACCCCTGGAGGATGAACTTGCCTCGTTGAGTCAGTTGAAGAGGATAAGGTCACAGGCTTCCGAAGGATTCACCTTTACGGTATTGGAATTCGAGATGTCGGCTGATGCTGACAAGGCGGCCATGGATGTACAGAAAAAAGTCGATATGATTAAAGGCAGGTTGCCTGAAGATGCTTCGGACCCCGTTGTCTACAAACAGGATATTAATGACCAGCCGGTACTGATAATGGCTCTGCAGAGTAAGCGACCTTTGTATGAGACAAAGAAGATGGCCGAGGATATGATTAAAGACCGCTTGCAGAAGATTGCCGGAGTGGCTGATGTTTCCGTCGTCGGCGGGCAAAAAAGAGAAATTCTGGTTTCTGTTGATAAAGCTAAACTGGCCGGATATGGACTGTCCCTGAACCAGATCATTAACCGACTGCGGGCGGAAAACCTGAACCAACCAAGCGGGCGCCTTGATCGTCCTGAGGCTGAGTACAACGTGAGAGTTTTGGGCGAGTTTAAGAGTTTAGATGATATCCGGAACCTGGATATACCTACCGGAAACGGCGCTTCCGTTCCTTTAAGCGCCGTGGCCACAGTAACCGACGGCTACCAGGAAGTAAGGGAATACAGCCGGGTGAATGGTGTCAGCGCGGTTTCATTAATGGTATTTAAGCAGAGTGATGCTTCCATCGTTGAAGTAGGCGAGCGGGTTAAAGAGGAAATTGACAAAATACAAAAGGAATTGCCTGAAGACGTGAAGATTATAGTTTCCCGGGATACATCACAGTTTATTCGCACATCTCTGGACGATACCCGTAACTCTATCATAGAAGGCATCTGTACTACTGCACTGGCTTTGTACATATTTTTACGGGAGTGGCGTTCGACGGTAATTGTGGCCCTGGCCATCCCCACGTCCCTCTTGGCTGCGCTAATGATGATGTTTTTTGCCGGGTTCACCTTCAACATGCTGTCACTGATGGGGCTGGCCCTTTGTATTGGTATTCTGGTGGACGATTCCATTGTGGTCATTGAAAACATTCACCGGCACCTGAAAATGGGCAAAGACCCGGCAACTGCGGCTCTGGACGGGCGGATGGAAATAGGTATGGCGGCAGTGGCCATTACTCTATCCGATGTGGTTGTTTTCACGCCAATAGCCTTTATGAGAGGGATGGTAGGGCAGTTTTTCCGACAATTTGGTTTAACCGTGGTTTTTGCTACACTGTTTTCACTCTTTGTATCTTTCACTTTAACTCCCATGTTGGCGGCCAAACTGTTCAAACAGGAAAAGGGTGCCGGCGATGAGGCGGGTTTGACCGGTTCCGGCAGGAAATCAATGTTTTCCTGGTTATGGAAACGTACCGGCCCAGTGGGCCAAAAAGTTAAAGAAACATACCTTAAATTTTTGCATTGGTCCCTTGACCACAGGAAAACAGTAATAATCTCGGTCATCCTTTTGTTCCTGGCCAGTTTGACGTTGCCGGCCCTTAACATTGTCGGGGCTGAACAGATGCCCAAAATAGACCAGGGAGATATGACCGTCAACCTGGAGATGCCGGTAGGTACGCCTATCGGTGAAACAGATAAGGTTTTGAAGGAAATTGAACGTTACCTGGCCACCATTCCAGAAATAAAATATTACCATACTACCCTCGGTTCTTCCGGCGGCATGCAGGGAACTTCGGCCGGTTCGCACCTGGGTAGGATAGGGATACAGCTTTATGAGAAAAAACAACGGGCGAGAACGATTTGGGAAATCGGGGACCAGATTCGCAAGTGGGGACAAAACCTTACCGGTGGGAAAATAAGCGTGATTGAAGCGGATAACATGGGCCCGCCGGGCGGGGATATTGAAATCCAGGTCACCGGAAATGACACGCAAAAGCTGGTTGCCTTGGCCGACCAGGTTAAGGCAACCGTTGCCAGAATTCCCGGGGCAAGGGATGTGGATACTGACTGGCGGATTGGTCAGCCGGAAATTCAAATCAAGATTGATCGCCGCAAAGCCAGTGATGCCGGACTGTCGGTTGATGAAATTGCCCGTACGGTGCGGGCCGCCCTGAATGGGTACACGGTCGGTAAATTCCGCCAGGGCGGGGATGAAACCGATATTAATATACGGGTGGAAAATTTGAATAAGTCTGATATCAACTACATCAAGTCCCTTCCTGTTACAACCGTATCCGGCAATGTCGTACAGCTTCAGCAACTGGCTGACATTGCGCCCGGCAGCGGGCCAACGGAGATAAAACGGATTGACCGGCAGCGAGCCATAGTGGTGAAGGGAAATCTGCGAGGCAGGTCATTAAACGAATTTTTGCAGGATGCCCAAAAAGAAGTAAATAAGCTTAAACTTCCCCCGGGCTACCACATTACTTTTGCCGGCCAGGCCGAAGGTATGAAAGAAACCTTTGCTGACTTAATCTCAGCTCTGGCCCTCTCAATAATCCTGGTATATATGGTACTGGTAATGCTTTACGAATCATTTATGACACCTTTTATCCGGATGATGGCGCTACCTCTTGGCGTTGTCGGGGCTTTACTGGCTTTAGCCGTCACCGGTAATACGCTGAACCTTTTTTCCATGATAGGTCTCATCATGATGGACGGCCTGGTGGCCAAAAACGGAACCCTGCTGATAGATTACACCCATACCCTGATGAACCGGGGCCTGACACTCAGAGAAGCATTGGTTGAAGCCGGAAAAACAAGGTTGCGACCAATAATCATGACCACTTTCACCATGATTTTCGGTATGCTGCCGACGGCTCTGGCTTTGGGGGAAGGCGCCGAAACGCGGTCAAGTATGGCCTGGGTTTTAATCGGGGGTTTGATTACATCTACTGTTTTTACCCTGATTGTAATACCGGTAGTCTATACCATTATGGACGATTATAAACAAAAGTTTACCGGGTTCATCAGCCGGCGCAAATCGAAAGAGGTTCAGGCAGGCTAGAGGGTCCAGCAAAAGCTGGCCCTTTGTTTATTGAGAGAATAAAAATACCGTTGTTTCTTAAAAAGAGGAGAAAGCTGTGGCTTTATCGAATAACACTAAAAGGTCAAATATGCATTGCCGGAAAAAACATCCGGTAGCTGTTGGCGAAGAAGCAGAGGGAGGATATAATGAGCAGCAGTATCAGTGACAGGCCAATAGGGATATTTGATTCAGGGGTAGGTGGGATCAGCGTATTAAAGGATATGGTCCAGTTACTGCCCAACGAGAAATTTATCTACTATGCTGATTCTTTGAATGCCCCCTACGGTACCAAAGATAATGAAACAATAGCCCGGTTATCAAGAAATGTTGCCCGTTTCCTGGTCGATAAAGGCATTAAAACTTTAGTGGTAGCGTGTAATACAGCGACGGCTGTAGCCATAAACCAATTGAGAGCGGAACTGGATATACCTGTTATTGGGATGGAACCCGCTGTTAAGCCTGCTGTTGAGTTGGGTAAGGAGGGCAAGGTTTTGGTTATGGCCACGCCTGTTACCCTGAAACAGGAGAAGTTCAATAAGCTGCTGCATAGATATGACGAGCATTCCAGAGTAATTCCTTTACCTTGCCCGGGTTTGGTTGAACTGGTGGAGAAGGGAATCACTCAGGGAAAAGAAATAAAGGAATATTTATCTAAATTGTTAGCCAATATTCAGCGGGAACAGATTGCAGTTGTGGTCCTGGGCTGTACCCATTACGTATTTGTCCGGGATACCATAAAACAATTTTTTCCGTCACAAATTCCGGTTATTGACGGGAACTGCGGGACTGCCAAACGGTTGCTGAAAGTGCTTGAAGATGCCGGACTTCGGGCCCCCGAGAAAAAAGGGGAAAAAGAAATTGGTATGCAGGTCCGGAAAATGGAAGTTGAGTTTTATACCTCAGGGGACCCCCACCACGTCATACCGCTGTGCCAATGCCTTTTAAATTTAAACCTTTAAACCATGGCTGGCTCCCGGTTTTTTTCCTCTTGTTCGCGGTAAGTCCTGTTGTACAAAAGTTCATAATATTCCCTGATCATTCTCTGTGCAGAGAATTGATAGTGTGACATGTCAATACTTGCTCTCATCATCTCCAGCCATTTTTCCCGGTTGTTGTAATAGGTGGGGATGACTTCGTCAAACAGGACTCTGTATAAATTTTGCACGTCGAGTTCGTCTTCGTTTATATCGGTGAGAGGTTCTTTACACACGGTACATATTAGCCAACCGCTGACACCATGTTGACAACCTTCGGCTACCCATCCATCAACAACGCTAACGTTCAAAACTCCGTTCATCGCGGCCTTCATGCCCGAAGTGCCGCTGGCTTCCAGCGGCCGTTTGGGATTGTTCAGCCAAACATCGCTACCGCGTACTAACAACCTGGCAATATTCATATTGTAATTTTCCAGGAAAACCACACTGTTACTGTATTTGCGGTCCATTTTGACCAGGTCCGTGATGATTTCTTTGCCGAGCGTATCACGTGGGTGGGCCTTCCCGGAAAAGACTAACTGGATCTTGCCTTCTTTCAATAAAGGTTCGATAACTTCCGCATTGCGGAATATCAGGTCACTTCGCTTATAAGCGGCCGCCCGGCGGGCAAAACCTACTAACAGGGCATCGGGGTTCAGCTCATTTCCGGTTTGTTCTTTGATATAAGCCAGAAGTTCCTTCTTATGCCGCATATGAGGTTCCCACAGGTCCTCGCCTCTTTCAAAGGCCTCCTTTATGTCATCGGCCTGCCATGTCGGTGTATGGACTCCGTTAGTAATAGAGATAATAGGCGCTGCGTCACGCACTTCTTTCCACATTGACCTGGCAGTCTGGCCATGGAGTTTAGAGACGGCATTGGCCACGGTAGATAGGCGTAAGGCTGCAGCCGTCATATTAAAGGGGTCGCCGCCCAGCTTGCTCATTTGTTCGTGGTTTAAGCCGTTATAAGCTTCCATATGCTGTAATAGAGCATGGTCATGGGATTCGTTACCGGCCGCAACGGGCGTATGGGTAGTAAAACATACCTGTCTACGGGTTTCCTGCCAGGCATCCTCAAAAGACATATGTTGACCATGCATTTTTTCCCTGATTAATTCTATACCTGCAAAAACGGCGTGTCCTTCATTGAAATGATAAACGTCAACCTCTATGCCCAAAGCTTTAAGGGCCCGTATACCGCCTATACCAAGCACCATTTCCTGCGCAATTCTGTCTTGGGCCGTGCCACCGTACAACCTGTTGGTAATCCAACCGTGGGGGCTGCCGGGATAATTGGTATCAAGAAGGTAAAGAGGGGCGTTTGCGTATTGGTCGACCAAGCGGATTTTGCAGATTACGTCTTCACCCCTGATCCGTACTGTGACGGTTTTTCCTGTATCTTTTATGTTTGAATAATCGTAATCAGGGTAGAGGTCGTAAGGCCTTCCGTCTTCTCCTATGAATTGTTCCGTATAATCCTGTCGCCAAAGAATGCCTATACCGACAACAGGCAGGTTCAGGTCATGAGCCGCTTTCAAGAAGTCTCCAGCCAAGACCCCCAGACCACCGGCATATATCGGTAACTCATGGCTAAGTCCGTATTCCATGCAAAAATATGCTACCTTGGGTTGTTTTTTTATGATTTCAGCCAATATAAGCCTGGTACAGTTTATATGCCTACCTGTACCTGTACCAGTGTTCACCTCCTAGTTATAACGTCAAGACCATGCTTATATTATTTTGCTTGGTGGGAGGTGAATTTATTCGATATAATAAAAAAACGAAGACCTGTTGGTCTTCGTTGCTGATCAAATAATAACTAATAAAATATCCAAGCTAATCGCTATTGAAAATATATGGCGGGAGCGTGTGGGAATCGAACCCACCGCGGACAGGATCACTGCCCGCCAACGGATTTGAAGTCCGGGCAAGCCACCAGGCCAAATCCGCTCCCGCAAGAGGACAACAATTATTATAATATAACCGACATTTTAAGTCAAACATATTCGGCGCCTGAAAAAACATTCCAGGAATGGAGGACATCTATAAAAATATTGATTCCCGTCGGTCAGACATGGGTTTACTTTTACGTCAGAGTATGAGATAATATAATCGAAATATCCCCCAGTTTTGTCACTATATATTTGCTTACAAGGGAGGTTTAAAGTGATGTTCGGTTTTTTGCCAAGCATAGGGTTCCCTGAACTGATATTAATATTGGTTATCGCGTTAATAATCTTCGGGCCCGGTAAGTTACCCGAAGTGGGTAAGGCTCTGGGCAAAGGTATCAGGGAATTTAAAAGCGCTTCCAAAGAAGTGCAAAAGGAAATTCACGAAGCAGTTAATACTTCTGATAATGAAGCCAAATAACTTAGGAGCAGGTACAATCTGCTCTTTTTTTATAGCGACTTATTTTGGCAAATTTGGCAGGAATTTTTTCGATATTATCGAATATATTGCAAATGGATATGCTAGTATTCATAACAAAAGATAAGTTTTCTTTTCCAAGCAGGTGAATCGATGAAGGCTAAAGAATTATTCGGCGAGATCCGCAATGATCTTGTTCTGGTAGAGAAAGAATTAAAAAAAATTGCAAATTTGCCGGAAGAAAAATTATTGTCAGAGACTTCAGGTCATTTATTGAATGCCGGCGGTAAACGCCTTCGGCCGGCTTTTGCTTTACTGGCGGGAAAGACATTTCAATACGACCTGGAAAAACTGTTGCCATTAGCAGTAGCCTTGGAATTAATTCATATGGCTACCCTGGTCCATGACGATGTAGTTGACGCCTCTGTCACCAGAAGGGGAATTCCAACTGTTAAAGCAAAATGGGGAAACCAGGTTTCTGTTTATACCGGCGACTTTATTTTTGGCCAATCCCTGATTCAGATTGCCAGGTGCAACAACAAGAAAATTGCCGAAATACTGGCAGATGTAAGCGTAAAAATGAGTGAAGGAGAAATAGTCCAGTTGCGGACAACCTTTGACCCCAAGCAGTCTTTGCGTGATTATTTGTTTAGGATCAAAAGAAAGACTGCCCTACTTATTTCAGCCAGTTGCGAATTGGGTGCGCTTGCTGCCGGGGCCCCGGAAAACTTTGTCCGGGCGCTGCGCTGGTACGGATATTACCTGGGGATGGCTTTCCAGATTACTGATGATATCCTAGATTTGATTGCCGAAGAAAAAGAACTGGGGAAACCTGTTGGCAGCGACTTGCGGCAAGGGGTTGTCACGTTACCGGTAATCTTTGCTTTACAAAAAAGCCCGCGCAAAGAATGGCTGGCTGAAGTTGTTGGAAAACCAGACAAGAAAGAGGGTGAAGTCCTAGAGGCTATTGATGAAATAAAAAAATGCGGGGCCATCGAATATTCTTTTGGCGTGTCCCAAAGATATTTGATCAAGGCTAAGCAACGGCTGGAAATACTGCCTGAAAGTAATGCAAAAAAGAGTTTAGCGCTTATTGCAGATTTTATTAACATCAGGACTTATTAGAGAAAATTGGCAATTGAGAAATGAATCAAAAAATTCTTACATCCAAAGAAGGGATTTTGCAATTTTTGTAGAAATTCATTGTTTATTAGGAGAGGCCAAAACTTAGTATTTTTAATTCTATCTATTTTTTGTGCTTCTTATTTTTATCTTTTGTTTTGATATGTGAATTGCATTACAAGAAATTTTGGGGTGAGGAGGCTAGTTTGGGATGGGTATCCGAGACAAATTTAAGTTTGATTTATCAAAGACCGAGGATAAACTGAAACTGTTTATCCTGGTAAGCGGCGCTCTTTTGTTTATCCTGGTTGCTGCTGTGGCGGGGATTTCATTAACCATGTCCCCTGAATTCTGTGTTTTATGTCATGACGCCATGCAGCCCGAATACGTGACGTGGAAAGTATCATCACACAGTAATATTCGCTGTGTGGACTGTCACATGGAGCCAGGTGTAGTTAACATATTAATAGAAAAAGTAATGGCTTCCAAACACTTAATTAATTATGCCATAACCAAGGAATATAAGGAAGAGAAACCTCTGCACATGAAAAACGAACTGCCAAGCCATCTCTGTGAGAAGTGTCATAATGTGAAGAACCGGAACTTCACACTCTCTGGTGATCTCATTGTGCCGCACGAGTTGCACGGAGAAAAAGGAGTAGGATGCGTGAAGTGCCACTCCGGTGTTGCCCATGGTAATATTTACAAGAGGGGTGTCAGTGTTGGCGACATTGGAGCATGGACCTTGGAAGACGGAAAGAAAAATATGGCTAAGCAATTTACTCAGCCGGATATGGATGTCTGTGTGGAATGTCACATGAACCCGGCCAAGTTCGGCGTGCAAGGGGTTAAAAGCGTTACCTTCCGCTGCGAAGCTTGTCATAAATCAATCTTTACTCCGGAAAACCATAAAGACAAAGGCTGGACCTCCCAGGGCTTACATGGTGTGAGCGCCGAGTCCGGCGACAAAGAGTTCAAGGGCTGCGTAATGTGCCACAGCATCGGTGTGAAGACCGAGAAGATTGCTACCGGCAACAAGGTTAAGGACTTTGCTTGGGGTAATCAGTTCTGCTCCAGTTGTCATGCCAAACTGCCGCCAAGCCATGCGCAGAGAGATGTCTGGATGCCGAACCACAAAAAAGTTGTGGCCACCAAGGGCATGAAGAACTGTGAAGCATGCCACAGCCTGAAGGCTCCCGAAGGAAAGGTTTCTGCACCCGCCGGTCTCTATTGCAACAAGTGTCACTGGTTCAAGTAGAATTCATTTCACCTGACGCGCTTTATTTACTGCACGATATCCACCAGGGGACTTGGCTGAATGTCCACTAGGGAGGAACCTTGATGAAGTTACCTCAATGGAGCTTGTTTAAAAAACTGGATCTTTCAAAGACGGAAGACAGGCTGAAACTATTTATTCTTGTATCTGCTGTCTGTACCTTTATGTTAATAGCTGTGGCCGGCGCCATTCGGGTTACCATGGAACCATCATTTTGTGGCAAATGCCATGTAATGAGGCCTGAATATGTAACGTGGGAGGCTTCCTCCCACGTTCAGGTTGCCTGTACCGACTGTCACATTAAGCCGGGTCTGGGCAACCTGATTATACATAAGATTGCGGCGCTCAAGGAGTTGGCCCTGTATTTTACGAACACTTATGATCGTCCGATAAAAATGAGCCATAAGCTTCCCGATGAGGTCTGTACGCAGTGCCATTCAACCTTTCGTGAATATACTCCGTCGGGTGATTTGATAATTCCCCATGAGCGCCACGCGGCTAAAGGTGTAATGTGCGTGGAATGCCATTCGGGAGTGGCCCACGGTAATATTGTCAGACGGGGTTTAACCAGGGACGGGAATTATGCGGCCTGGACCACTGCTGTCGGGAAACAGCAAATGGCCAAGGATTTTACCGAGCCAAAAATGAATGTCTGTATGGACTGCCACAGTAAACGCAAGGTAACAAATGCCTGCGAGGCTTGCCATACATCGATTACCATGCCGCCTGACCATAAAGTCAAGGGTTTTGGCGTCACCCACGGGAAACTGGCTAAGAAGGATATAAGTTATTGTAACAAGTGTCACTCTTATGCAGTGGCCGGAAATGAAATCCCCGGAGTCAGCAAAGTTGCCGAATATGCCAGGGGGAATTCCTTCTGTTACAACTGCCATATGAAACGACCCGATGGCCATACTGAAGACTGGCGTGTCATTCATAAGCGGTCTGCCAAAAACAATGTTGACGGATGCTTAGTATGCCATAACAATACTCCGCCCAGGAAAGAGGACCTGGCGACTCCGACCTATTGTCAGCAATGCCATGGTGCTGTAGCCAAAGCTGAAACATCTAACAGCGGTGTTGTACAGAAGAGCGGCGTTCCGCAAGCGGAGAAGCAGGCGGCGAAGCCGGGCAACACGGCTGACGACTTTAAGAAAACCAAAGCCCACCCGCCAGGCTGGAGAAAACAGCACCCACAGTTTATTAAGACTGAAGGGATTGCCAGGGGCAGATGTTTCTCCTGCCACGATACAACCAACTGTTCACGGTGCCATACGGGAACGAATTAAAATTTGTCGAATTATGTAAATAAAAAGTTGGTGGAATAAGGAAAAAAGCAGTGGATTTTTATGGTGTTTTAGGATTATAATATAATTAACCGCAGAAGAAAATTGAAGAGCAGGAGAATTATCATTCTCCTGCTTTTTCAGGCCTTTTTAGACTGGTATTTTCATCCTCTGGGACCACCAAATACCTCAGTTGGCGGACTTTGAAAAAGCCCTATGTGCGTACCAAAACCAAAATTTAGAAGGGGTTTATAAATTTTTGGCGAATCAATTAATTAGAAGAATTGAACATAAAATCCACTGCCCCCCTAATCTTTTTTCACCAACCATACGATATATAAATATAGATAGAAATCTAGATTAGCCGCACCAGTTGTTGTGGAAAGGTGGCGAAAGGAGCCGATAATAATGGGGCGTAACAGGATATTGATGTTCGGTCTCCTTACGGTAGTAGTGGTTGGGATTCTTGTATCCTTACCGGCGGTCCGGCAGGAGCTACGCCAAATACTTAATACTATACAACTTTATATTAGCGATAACCCCACCGGTCCCAAGCTGCCGGACAGGGAAAACGATAAAAAAGAATGTGGTTACTGCCATTCCGATAAAAGCAGGGACTTCAGTAAAAAGTATCAACACGCCCCCTTTGCCAAGTGGTTCTGCAAGGACTGCCATGCTTCCCACACCGTGGGCAGCGGAAAATACGAGTACGTGGTGGAAATTGATAAGCTTTGTACCACTTGCCACTTTAACCGGAAACCAAACGCGCTTTATCCATACCAACATATGCCCTACCAGAAAGGCCACTGCACCGATTGTCATGACCCACATGCATCAGATTACGAATACTTGCTACGTATGCCACAAAAGGAACTTTGTACAAGCTGTCACCGAATGGAAATTTTCTGGAATTTTTCTGTTAAACATAAACCTTATGAAATTGGCGCCTGTGCCGATTGCCATGACCCACATGCTTCAAAATACAGAGGCATGACCAGGCTGCCGGGTAAGGCGCTGTGCTTCACCTGCCACTATGACCGGCAGAGTGAGACCCTGCAGCCCGTACAGCATCTGCCCTTCAGTACGGGTGAATGTACCAACTGCCACGGCGCCCATGCCACCAATGCCGATGCGTTGCTTCTGTTGCCGGGTAACAGTTTGTGCCTGAGTTGCCATGTGGGCATGAATGAAAAACTGAAAACGGGTTATGTACATACCCCGGTGAAGAGAAAATGTACCGAGTGCCATGTGCCGCATGCATCCAGGTACCCGGCTCTGCTGCCCGAACAGAGGACCAACTTGTGTTACCTGTGTCACGGTGACCTGCGTCCGGAGTTCCAGAAAGCGTCCAGGCATCCTGTGGGTAACGGACTTCTGGAGTGCGACGGTTGCCATGACCCGCATGTAGGGAAAGGACCGAAACTGGAAAGAGAAAAGGGTAATCAATTATGCTACTTATGCCACCTTGGGCTGGAGTCCACTTATGAACAACTGGCCCACGCTAAGAAGGCCAAGGGCCCGGGTGGGGTAGGGGCATGTACCAATTGCCATGTACCGCATGGGTCCAAATGGAAACCATTGCTGCGAGACAAGCAAGAGCCCATGTGCAATAACTGCCATACCAAGATTGCCAAGGCCAGGATTAACCATCCCTTCGGGGAACAGTATAAAGACCCGTGGCACGGCGGGACCATGCACTGCACCAGTTGCCATGGGCCGCATGGGACGCCTTATAAGAAATTTACGTTGTTGCCTGATGATGGGTTCTGCCTGAAGTGTCACGGTGAAAAACGAAAGGACAATGCAAAGTACTATACAGTACACCGTCTGGTACCGGCGAAAAATGAGCCCAAGCCAAAAGAGGTGGAAACAAAGGTACCGCCGAGGAGTGCGAATAAGACGAAGGCTGTAAACAAGAAGGCTGGAGGACCATAGTAGTTGGTTTGGTACGAAACATAAAGGTTTAGGGGGATAAGACATGGAGCAGACAAATTCGGAAGTTTCCCTTCGTACAGCGCTAATTATATTAATTGCAGTTATTGCGGTATTGGTAGCAATTGGTTTATATGTTGGCAACAGGTTTTTCTGGAATCCTGTTGACGCCAGAACTGTGGCCGAAAAACGCTTTGACAGCATTGAGTCCACCTACAAAAAGAATCCCAAGGATACGCAGGCTGCTTTGGCTTATGCTATTGCATTATATAATAAAGGAGAAAACAGTGCTGCGGACAGGCTGTTTAAGGAATTGGCAAAAAAAAATCCGGGCAACAACGCAGTTCTTGTGAATTATGCAATTTTTAAGAAAGACACCGGTGACAGGAAAAAAGCTGCAGAACTGTTCGAAAAGGTGCTCAAAAAAAGTCCGTACTTTGTACCGGCCAATGTTCAATATGCGGTTTTGTTACGTGAACAGGGCAAATATGAGGAGGCTCTGACGAAGATTGACAATGCCTTGAGGATTGAACCTGCTGCTGCTGATATTCTTCTCGAAAAAGCAAAAATTTATATTGGGATGAAGGATAATCAGAAAGCCAGGGAGTGTTTGCAAAAGGCTCTGAAATTTGTTCCCAATTATGAAGAGGCACAAAAACTTATGAAACAACTGGAACAGGAAGGTAAATAATATGGCGAAAAAAATATCGAGATCAACCCTGCTGAACATTATATTGGGAGCTGCTTTAATCGTTGTGCTTGTATTCGGATATTTTTACTTCAAGAGAGTAAGTCCTGTTGAAGTAGCGCAGACAGTAGTTCCAGCCAATTTGCCGGAATATGAATTTATGTTTCCGATTTATGGGGGAGAAAAGGAATTCAATAATCCGTATGAGATACTGGCTTTTAATGATGCAGTGTACGTGTCTGACAGTAAAAATGCCAGGATTGCCGTCTATGACCGAACCGGCAAGCACTTGAAAGACATTGTTTCCAAGGAAATGAAGTATCCGGCAGGTATGTACTGGGACGGCGAACGTTTGTGGGTGGCCGAACCCCAGAACCATAAGGTCCTTGTCATGAATGCGGACGGGAACATGGTTGACCAAGTTTCACTGGACAAAAAAGTTCTGGTTGCCGATGTTGCCGTCGATGGAAACAAATTGTATCTTATCAATACAAGGGCCATGCGGATTGAGATATATGACCTGAATACCAGAAAACTTATTAAGAGTTTTGGGGGGATCGGCAAGGAGGAAGGAAAACTTTACTATCCCTATGACCTTACGGTCAGAGACGGAAAACTGTATGTAGCAGATTCGCTTAATAACAGGATTAATATTTATGACCTGGACGGTAAATTTATAAAGACCCTGCCCAAACGGACCGATGATCCGAAAAAGGGAGGTTTGTCTGTCCCGCGCGGTCTTGCATTTGATAAATCCGGCATATTGTATACTGTTGAGGGTATGGCTCACCGAGTTACTGCCATTAACGATAAAGGTGAAATTGTTATGCAGCTTACCAAGAGTCAGCCCATTAATGAAGATGAGGTTATGGATATTACTCTCCCGACGGACGTTACATTTGATGAAGTCGGCCGTCTGTATGTCCTAGAACACGGGTTTAAGCGCATACTGGTTTATAAAAGAAAATAGCCTGGAAAGGAGGTGACTATGATGAAAAAGGCATTATTAATTTCCTTACTGGCTGGTCTGATTACACTGATGGCAGCAGGAACCGCATTTGCCCTGGAGCCGTATTATCATGGCGACTTTGCCGCTGATACCACAGGGTGCGCCAAGTGTCACGTTACCCACGCCGGTGCTGCCAAGGCCTTGTTGATTGCAGGTCCCAAGCAGACTGATTTCTGTTACTACTGTCATAACGGTATACTGAAAAGTCCGTATGATGCTGAAAACGGCCAGATAGAAACAAGTACCGGACTTCATGCTTCCCTGGCCGGTGGTTTCTTGAAGACCTTTGACTTTGACAACAAAGTATATGGCACTGATGACAGCAACACTGCCAATTATGTTTATAGCACATCCGTTCACGGTGTAGAAAATTATGACAGCAATGACTGGCTTAACGGAGTGCAGATTCCCGGCGGTAGCAATACTCTGACCGGCGACTTCCGTTGCGGTTCCTGCCATGACCCTCACGCCGGCGGTACTTATCCGACACCGGGTGTGATGCCGCGTCTGTTGAAGAAAACCTTGCCGGCTGCTACACTTGACCCGGCCAATCATCAGGACTGGGAGTTCACTGCCGTTGCTGCTTCTCCGACCGGTGATTTCAGGTCCAAAATTGTTACTGATTATGGCGTAAATGCCGGTGTATGGTGTGCAGGCTGCCATGACCTCTTCAATCAGACTGCCCACAATGCCGGTCAGGCACAGGAAGCTACCACCGGTAAATACATGCACCGGATGAACTTTGTCATTAATGCAAGTCAGGTTACCAACATTCAGCATGCTACTATTGACAAACTGGCTTTGGCTGACAACGCCGGTGCCAAGACACTGACCTGCCTCACCTGTCACAGGGCGCACGGTACTGCTTCCTCTGTGAACGCCGGCCTGGTATTCCCGCGTGCCGCTTCGTACTTGCACGGGGACGGGACTGCAGCATCTAATATGCAGAAGTCCAGTGTCTTGTTAAGAGAGAAGGACAGAGACGTTTGCTATGACTGCCACGGTGCTGCTCAGTACAATACACCTTCTTTGCAAGGGCCTTAATCAACAACTTTTACAGGAGTGCCCAGGTCCTCTCTGGGCACTTTCTGCATTTTTTTTGGGTTTTCGACATTTGTGTAAAATTTTTTTATTAGTTCAAAAAAGAGACAATTGAGCGTGACTATAATTGCTGTTAGGCAGTTTCTATAAATTTTAGCATTAAAAAAACATGGTATTAGTATAGTGATTGTATCATAGAAATTATTAGACCCACAGAAAAAAGACAATAGACGAATCGATATAGAAGGGAGGTATTAAATTGAAAAGATGCATATTACTGTTCATTATGGTATTGACTGTGGTTTTATTCCCGTTAACCGGCACAGCCGGCGCGGTTTCCAATGATTGCAGTAAATGTCACGGTGACGTGGTAAAGAACTTTGAACTGGATGCGCCAACTCCTGAGTCGACGTGTGCTGTGTGTCACAACCACTATGCCATGAACGCTAAACACCCTAATCCTAAATGGACGGCCCAATATATTACAGGTATTGGGTATTTTAAGAGTGCAGACAGTGTGTTAACAGGTCCGCCGGCCATACACAATTATCACAACGGTTCGAATACTCCGGCCGGTACCAACAGTTGCGGTAAGTGTCACATGGCAGTCAAATGTGAATCTTGTCATCAAAACGTCAAGCATAAACAACATGGAAGCTCAGAAATAACCAGTTTCCCTGCCTATGTTGTTGCTGACGGAAAAGCCTATGCTTCGCAACAGCTATCCTGTGCAGCTTCAAATTGCCACAGGTTTTACTCACCTGGTATTGTACGCACTAATTCCAACGGGACACAACTGTGTGTAAATTGCCACAGCACAGATAAGAGTGGGCATAATGAAACGAATTTGGGGCCTTTGCATGATTCTTTCTCTTCCACCTTGAATATCGGGGTCACCAATTATCAGGTTTCGTGTGAGGGTTGCCATTTTGCTTCATTATCGATGGAGCATAAGAATGCGGCCGACAGGCTGGGCCAGCCGGAGGACAGTGAATGTGGCTACTGTCACGGTTCTACGGCTCAATCAACTGTTGCGGCTGCAGTCAGTGACATAAAATCCGCAAATGCACAAATTAACGATCCGAAATTGAAGGCTGAAAACCGCGGCTGTGTGAAATGCCATTTTAATATTGCTGTACTACCGGCAAGACCTTCCGAGCATGTGACTTATCATATAGCTGTTAACAGTAATAATTTAAGTGTTGTTGGAGGGCCGCATAAAGACTGTAATACCTGCCATGCTAACGTTAAATTGTTTTCTACTATAAGCAATTTGGCCAGAACGCCCATAGATCAACGGAAATATGATTGTTTTGTGTGTCATAACCAACAATTTAATTTAGCTCCGGTACATAAAGCAGGACTTGATGGACAGTTGTCTGACGTAAATGAGGTGCACTCTGGCTGTAATACGTGTCACACTCCGGGTACTAAGCCGTCAGAGAAAGTAGCGCAAATTATTGATGAGTTGAAAAATGGGGCTGAAGGCTATGAGTGTGTGGATTGCCACACCGGGGATGTGCTTGATGCAGGACATGCAGGGAAAATTGATGCGAATTGTACCCAGACTTGTCATAAAAGCACTTTAACGGCAGAACATTTGAACAATCCTGTTACGCAGGCAAATAATCAAGAAAATCCATTAACATGTAACACATGTCATGCGAATCCAGGCGTAAAATTTGTAATAGCTATAGGAGATACTGATTGTGCTGCCTGCCACTACCAGGCTCATAATTTAAATATAGTTCAGCCGGTTCCGGCAAACATACCATTGTATCAAGGATTTGAGTGGTCTACTCCTCAAAATGCAGAAATTTGGCTGGGCGAACCATGGTTTGATGTGACTTATCAGGCTAATTCCAAACGGATTGTATCAAACAGGCGCTCAGATGTTAATTCAGAACAGATAAAGGACTTTTACTTGACAAATATGACTACTCTGGGGTGGATGTCTTTATCTGAAGAAACTATAAATAGAACTATAATACTCAAATTCAACAGTGGCAAACGATATGCGTCTGTTATGATTTACGATTCCGAGGTTCCGGAAGGGCAAACAACAATTCCGGCAGGGATAAAAATTGACATATTTTACAAATAATATTGTTTTTTGATTTTATTGAAAAAGATATGCTGATTATTTGGGCATATCTTTTTTTGTATTTACTTAAATGTATTTATATACAAGTATTATTGGAGCCAGAGCTACTAAACTATGAAACCTGCTTAAGATATAAGGGGCGTGATAACAGGCATATTTTATGCGAAAATAATATTTAAGTAATTATGGAAAACGGGCGTTTTGAGGGAAATAAGTCGAAAAAATTAGCGATATTAAGTATTTTTCAGAATTTAAAAGGTATTGTAACATAAATCCAGTTAAGATAAGTTGAGAATTCAAGCGATAAATATTATGATATAAAAGTGGCTAAATATGTAATTTTCTAATGTAGGGCTTTTATGAAGGAGGTGAAATCAGGAGTGCAGAAGGTAACTGAAAAAATATTAAAAAAAGGAGGTGAAATCGTGTATAAAAGAAAAGTGGTTTTATTAATTATGTTGCTTGTGGGTATTATGGGTTATGTCGCAGTTGAACCTGCAGCAGCGCAGACTACAACTGATTGCACAACCTGCCATGGAGATGTAGTGAGCAATTTTGATTTAGCACCGCCGGTGCCGCAAAATACCTGTGCTACCTGTCATAATCATTATGCAGTTAATGCTAGCCATCCCTATCCTAGTTGGACGGCGGTATATGTGCAGGGGATAGGCTATTTTAAATCGCCCGACAGTGTAAATGTACGCCCGCCGGACGTGCATACATATCATAACGGCAAGAACACGCCGGCGATGACAGGCAGTTGTGCCAAGTGTCACCAGTCAGTCAACTGCGAAACATGTCACCAACCGGTAAACCATAAACAACATAGCAGTTCCAGCTATGTTTTTCCGACTTTTAATGTTGCTACAGGATCAAGTTATGGTTCGCAAGTATTATCCTGTGCCACCTCGCAGTGCCACAAGTTCTATTCAACCGGAGGAATACTAAGAACCAACCCCGACGGCACTCAGCTCTGCCTCAATTGCCACAGCTACGATAAATCAGGGCACACCGAAGAAAGCCTTGCCGCCAAACACTCAACCACCTTCACGCAGACGTTGATTCCTGAATCCAACAACGAACCCATTAACTGTACGAGCTGTCACGATAGTTATCTGAACAGGGAACACTACAACAACAGCAACGACTGTACCACCTGCCACAGTTCCACTACGCCTGCTGAGGTAAAAGCTGTGGTTGACAGCGCCAACGGTGTTGAGGCCAACCGGGCCTGTGAAAAGTGCCACTTTAACATGGCTGTGCTGCCGACACGCCCGTTGAGTCACCCGTTGTACCACGTGGCCGACAAGAGCAACGGCCTCAGTGTGGTCGGAGGACCGCATACAAGCTGTAATACCTGCCATGACAGGGCTGAAATTCAGGGTACTATCAAAACCCTCGCCTACAGTAGTGTAAAAGACTACTCCTGTCTAGACTGTCATACAGGCGGCAGCAATCCGAAGGCTCCGGTGCACAAGGCCGATTTCAACGGCCAGCAGATGGCTATTATGGACGTACATACCAGTTGCGCTACCTGTCACACTCCCGGCACCACCTATGCGGCCAAGGTTGCAACTATCGCTGCCGCATTGAAGGCTGACCCAGCAGGAAGCTACTCTTGTACTGAGTGCCATACCGGTACTGCCGGCCATAAGGCTACCTTTGAGGGAGTAACCTATAACGACACGACTGCCTTCCACCTGGCATGTACTGATTGTCACAACGATACTTACAAGAGTACTATAGCCAGCCTGAAAGAACAGGTTAAACTCGGGTTAAGCTACGATTGTGCGGCCTGCCACAGTGCCGGCGCCACCAAGGGGGTATCACCTTATTACCCGGTACACCAGGCTGGAAATGATGCCGTTGTTGGGTTCCACCCGGCATCCTGCAACACCTGTCACGGAGTAGTTAACGGCAAGTACAGCATAAACCTGGATGGTCTCAGGTCCAAACTGCCTGCGCCGGGATACGCATGTACTGACTGCCATAACGGGACAGTGACGGAAAGCGGTCTGGTGGCTAACGCTCCTTACCACAAGGCGCAGGATGACAAGGGCACCGTTTATGTGACCACTGATTTCCATCCGACCTGTGGAACCTGTCACGACAGCGCCGATGCCAATGTGGTGAATACCATCAACACCAAGTCCGGCACCACCACGCCATATCTGTGTGCTGACTGCCATACCGGCGGGCTGGCTGCCCTGCACAATGCCAAGTGGACCAATGGCACAGCATATGAGACTACTCAGTTCCACAAGGATTGTGCCCAGTGCCATGCCAACACCAATCAGGCAGTAACCGACAAAATTCACAGTCTGAGCGGCAGTACCACAGGCTATAACTGTACCGATTGCCACAACGGCCAGGTAGTTCCGGCAGCCAGGCACGCAGCCAAATTGAACGCCAATGACGCTGTTGAGCAGGAGACAACCCAGTACCACCTGAAGTTATCGGCAACTGCGGCAGAGTCGTGCTTCCAGTGCCATAACAATGACCTGGTGGCTGCTGATATGACCGCTATTTTCTCCGCGGTGAAGAGTGGAAACGGCTACCTGTGTACTGACTGCCATAATAACGGTACCAGCGCGCCTTATACGCCCAATCACTCAGCCGTACTTGACGCGGAGAGCTTCGACACCTTAACCCTGCACCCGGCCTGTACTACCTGCCATACTACGGCAGCAGATACCAACATCAGGAACCTGAAGGGGCAGACAGGTTATCAGTGTCAGACATGTCACGGCGATGTTTCAGCCAAGCACACCAGTCCGACAGTACTGACCGGCGGTATGATCACCTGTGCATGGTGCCACAGCAGTGATCTGGTAACATCTCACCTGAATCCGCCTGTTCAGTTGGCCAAAACCATGCAGTGTACTACCTGTCACGGTGCGGCTTCACCGGTGAAGACAAAGGTAGAGCTTGGGCAGAAAGACTGTTTTGCCTGCCATGACGGTGTTACCCTGGATCCCGTTCACCCGGGCAAACAGTATGTGCCCAGGCACCTGGCTGTATTCCCCGAGTTTTTACCCGAGTACAGCCCCAACTGCGTCACATGCCACTACAACGGTACTCTCGGGTCTGTGCCGACTGTTGATTCACTGCACTCCAAGTACCTGGTGGGTTGCGGCGAATGCCACAACGATACTACCTTTAAGCCGGCGGTCACCAGCCTGAGCACCAACTGTGCCGGCTGCCATGACAATGCCGTCAAACCCGGCATGGATATGACCGAAACCCACAAGGCATTCCATAACGCCAATACTGCCAAGTACCCGGCCACAGCCGGATGTCTGGAATGCCATGCCAAGGACGCCACAGTTGACGGCCAGAGCTTGCTGGGTGTGCATAAGAAGAACCCGAATTCCACCGTCACCTGCGATACCTGCCACGGCGCCAATGCCCGGGCAGAAGTCAAGGCGGCAGTGGCGGCAAATGACATAAGCTGCCAGGCCTGCCATGCCAATGTAAGCCACAACCACGATGTAACAGCATATGAAGCCAATACAGATGTAAACTGTGTCAACTGCCATGCCACCGACAGCACTACCAAGGCTACCGAACTGAGCAAGCTGCACAGTAAATACGGTAAAGATTGTTCAGCATGTCACACCGCGCCCTTTGAGACAGCCGTAATAGCCAAGGACGGTACTATAGACATGCTGAAGAACGGTACCGAACCGATTTACTGCAGTACGTGCCATAACGGCGATACAGCCAACGGTTACCCGGCAACCAGGGAAACCAGGCACGCTCCGGAACACCAGGCAATGCAGAGTGAAGCAGTAACCTGCAGCACCTGCCATGACGGGACAACAGTACAGGGATCCTTTAATATCGCAGCCAATACGCCCGTTGACGTGACCGCAATCCACAGCAGCAACAACTGCAATACCTGTCATGACAACGCCAACGTACAGGGAGTGATTAGCGCCAAGGTTGGTCTGGCCAACGGCACATACAACTGTACCGAATGCCATGACGGGACCAAGGCGAAAACCCATAACAAGATGCATACGGTGACAGCATTTACCGATGACGGGGCCACCGGCTGTACAAACTGCCACAATGCCGACGTAACGGTGCAGCACAGTGCGAGCTTCAAGGCAGGGCTGAACTGCGATACCTGCCACGGCACAAACGCAGCTAATGTTCTGCCGAACACGCCAGCAGTAATTAAGGCGAACCTCAGCTCCAATCTCAGCAGGACAGGATATACCTGTACCGATTGCCACGGTAATGTGTCCCATCAGCATAAAGTGGCCAAGACCGGTTACCAGGCGATGCCTGCGGTTGAATGTTCCACCTGCCACGCCACCAATACGGCCACAGGCGAGGCGGAGCTATACGAACTGCACAGTAAAGCCGGTATACCCAACTTTGGATGCGCCACCTGCCACAACAGCACCTTCGAAGGTGCCGGCAAACCCATTTCCGGCGACGGGAATTTGGATATGATGAAAAATGGCGCGCCCATTTACTGTACCGACTGCCATAACGGCAGCCTTACCAATACTGTGGACTCAGGACACCAGGCCGAGCACAAGGCCAAACACGGGGCTACCGGCATGAGCTGTAACAGTTGCCACGGTTTCACTGCTGCCGCAGGGCAGGCTGTTGACATTAAGTCAACAGATATCCACCCTGGCGGATGTAATACCTGCCACAGTGGGGCTTCAAATACTCCGGCTCAGCAGAAGGCTATTGTTATGATAGCCAATGGTGTTGGAAAGGCCAATCCAGAGTACAACTGCGAGGACTGCCATGGCCAAATTCACCTGGGCTGGGATGCCAAGCACAAGCCGACATTCCCTGCTGACCCGAATATGAACTGTGCCAATTGCCACGACAATTACCTGCCGGCAGAGCATACCAAGGCCCTGACTGCAGCAACGGGAATTGGTTACGAAATATTCCGGGCTACTTCCAGCAGCGGGCCCTGGACTTCCATCGGCAAGACAACAGCTACCGCTTTTGCCGATACCGGCTTGGCGGCTGATACAACTTACTACTATAAAGTCCGGGCCTATGACGGCAAGCCCAATTACTCGGCAGACAGCGCTGTGGTGAGTGTCAGGACCCTGCCTGCCACATCCGTCAGCACAGTTAATCCCGATTCAGCGCGCTATGCTTCCGGTAATAACGGTGAGTCATCCAACGATCCATCATCCACCACAGACGTATTATCCAAGCTGACCGATAACAGTAACAGTACCTACGTCACAGTAAAAGAAAACGGCAGCAGCGACCAGTATATTTTTGTCCGGGTGGCAGAGGAAGCACAGAAATATGCCAAGGTTGAACTGAAGCTCAGTGTGCGGTACTACAACGGCACCAACCTGAGAATATACCCCTATGCCACCGATACCGGAATTTATACCAGCAGCTCCAGTTATTACGTCAACGGTCCTGTACGCTCCAGCTCATCTTCATTTATCACGGAGACTATCGATGTTACCAAAGCAGCCCAGGCCATGAGCGGGTTCGGCTGGATGAAGTTCCGGATTAAGCCCGATCCCGGCAAGTCGGCCAGCGTCTATATTGCCAACGTGCAGCTTGTGCTGACCCAGAATGCCGCTTCCGGAGGCAGCGTCAGCAATCCTCCGGGTGACCTGAGTCCGAACAGCGGTGACACAGTAGCGCCGTCCGTACCCACAGGGCTGACTGCGCGGGCAGATTACTACGACCGGGTAGACCTGTCCTGGACCGCCTCGACTGATACCGGAGGTGCCGGCAGCGAAGCCCAGACCTGTGCATTATGCCACAGCAGTGCGGCACCCGACCGGGTGAAGACGGCCGTGCAGAACAAGAACGCCAACTGCAGCGCCTGCCATGACATTCACGGAGATATAGCCACAGTGCATACCGCACCCGATTTTGGCTTTACCTCCTACAACTGGAACTGCAGCAAGTGCCACAGCGCCGTATTGACAGAGGAACATGCCAAACGCGGTCTGAACTGTGCCACCTGCCATGACAGCGCCAAAGCCAAGGTCAGGGCAGCTATAGACAGTACAGCCACCGACGGCAGCAACCGGAGGTGCAGCAACTGCCATACCGGGACAGCCGATGGAGCGGGAGCTATTCATACCGATATAGCCACACCGCACCTGACCGGGATTTTCCCGACGGCTACCGATGCTGACTGCCTGAACTGTCATGATACCCAGAAGGCAGAATTTGCCGATACCAGGGCAGCTTACCACGTAGTGGCCGGTCTGACCAGCAAGGCCAGTGGTTACGGCAAGTATATCAGCCCCTGGACAGCGACCAGCGTAGTTGGCTGTAAGGGTTGCCACGGGGATAACAATGACGGCAAGGCACAGCAAGCAAACATCCTGAAACGGCCGTACACATATACTGCCAACTCAGGACAGGCCGATATGCTCTGCTTCCTTTGCCATGACCGGGCCACATACGGTTACGGCGGCAGCACAAGCGGTACTTCAGGTTTCAGCGAGGGCGGAAAGAACCTGCACAATATTGGTGACCACAAAGTCAACGGCGTTGTGCAGTGTTCCTGGTGTCATGCTGCAGTACCGCATGGTACCGCGAAGGCGCACCTGATCGTGACCAAGTCTGACCCGAATTCCGCAGGCAACCTGCTGACGAACTTTACCCATCCGGCCAGTGGAAACTACAGCAAGAGAAGTTGCGGTTCGGACAGCAAGCAGTGTGATGACCACAAGGGTTATTAATTAACCTGCAAAATAATATCAGTATACTTGAAAAGGAAACGGCAACAGAAATGTCGAATCAATTTGTTGGTATACTAAAGCTGTGTCCGTCAGGGGCACAGCTTTAGTACCAAATTTTTGGCAGGTATGACGCAACCGGAGAGACTGATATGGCGAAAAATTATTATTTAAAATCGCTGTTTTATTTTTTAAAATCAAAGCAACTTGCTCTGGTCACCATCTTTTTGCTGACAGTCTTTTCAGTGCTGGGCATGATTGTATCACGAGATAGCGCCGATGTTGCCCTGCGGCGTGTGTTTGCGTCCTGGTGGTTTATAGTTACTGCTTTTGTCTTTTTGCTGAACTTGTTTCTTTGCACCGTATCTCAGCTCAGATCTTCTGTCGTGCGCAGGGCCGGCCTGCATACATGGGGGAAAACGGTTTTTCATGTTGGCCTGGTTTTGGTGGCGGTAGGGGGTTTTGTTTCAACAGGGTTTAAAATGACGGGTTATTTTATGGTTGCCGAAGGGGAAATAAGGCCTGAAGTGCATACTAATTACAGGAAAATTGAGGAAGGACCGTTATTCAGTGAAAAAATGCACCAGGGCTTTGTCGTAACCCTGTTGAAACAGAGTCCCGTATACGACCGCCAGGGTAGAGTAAATTATATCAGATCAAAGGTGGCAATTATAGAAGAGGGTAAAACTGTGGCCGCCCACTGGGTAGAAAAGGGGGCGCCATTAATTTATAAAAATTACAGGTTCTTTTATTACCTGGCGGGTTTTGCCCCTATGGTGACTATCAGGGACAGCAATGGAAAGATAATTTACCAGACATTCCTGCTTTTAAATACTTACCAGGAAGGGGAAAAACCGGCTGCTTATTCAGTGACGGGGCAGCCTCTGTATGAAACACCGTTTATAGTTGATTTGCAATTTTTCCCTGATGCCAGGCAGAAAAACGGGAATTTGATCGGCGTGTCTGACCGCTTATTAAATCCTGTGGCTTATATAACCGTATATGACAGAACAAAGAAAAAGCTTGCCGAAGGTATAATCTCCGACAAACAGGGCGTACTGTTGCCGGGCAAGCAAACAATTGCCCTGGGTAGTGAAGTGCGGCGATGGGTTGGACTGGAAGTGGTCAATGATCCTGGCGCCCGGATCTTATTTGCCGGGTTTTGGGTATCTTTATTTGGTTTAATCATGTTTTTCCTCAAGGGCTTACAGCTTAGGATTAAGGAGGCTTAATTTCTCGTGGATTCTGTTAAAGTGCAAATCATCCTTTATTGGATTTCGGTAGGTTTTTATGCCGTTGCTACAATTTTGCTTTTCAGTTCTACTATTTTCGGTAAAGGCAGGTTCTTAAAACTGTCACTCTTTATTGCTGCAGCAGGATTTGTCGCCCATACGGCTGCTTTAATTTTGCGCTGGAAGCAGACAGGCCATTTTCCTTATTGGGGCACATACGAAGTTTTTGCCTCTTATGCCTGGGGCGCTGTGGCTTTTTACCTGATCGTGCAGTTATTCAGACCAAACTTAAAAATTTTAGGGGCCCTGGTCCTTCCCCTCTCATTCATCATGATTGGGATAGCTGTCATGACTTCTACCGAGGTGAAAGAAATTCCTCGTACCTTTTTCACTTATTGGTTAGGCATCCATATCCTTTTCGCCAAGCTTTCCTATGGGTCGGCATTAATTGCTGCGGGGTTAGGCATCCTGTACTTACTGAAAGAGTCTTCTGAATTGCGGGGCCTGGTTCATCCTCTACTGGAGAAACTCCCCGATATAAAGAAGTTAGATTATCTGAACTATCGGTTTGTCGTTTTCGCATTCATCATGTTGCTGATCATGATCGCGTCGGGTTCAGTCTGGGCTTATAAGGCCTGGGGGCGTTACTGGGGATGGGACCCTATAGAAACCTGGGCTTTTATTTCCTGGCTTGTTTATGGATTTTACTTGCACTTGAGAATTACTTACAGATGGCAGGGCAAAAGGTCGGCCTGGATGTCCATATTTTGTCTGCTGTTGGTTTTGTTTGCTTTTTTTGGCATACCCCTTATTTATCCCAGTGTTCACGAACACTTAAAATACAGTGGGCTGGCCTGATTATTTCGGCTGTTTCCCTCCGGGCCTTTGCCGTGACGGGATATTCAAAATGAGGAGACATAAGGAGTTTTGGCATGATCAGAAAGATTTTGTTGCTGACGCCCCCCTATCATACAGGAATTATAGAGATTACCGGAAACTGGCCTCCTTTGAACCTTGTTTACCTGGCGGGGTCTTTGCGCCAGGCCGGATTTGAACCTGCAATTTATGATGTTATGACTTTACGCCATGACCTGCAGGATATAGAAAAATACGTTGCCGCCAACAATCCTGACGCGGTTTTGATTGGCGCCTATACGGCCAGTATTAACGCGGCTCTTGATACGCTGGCTGTTGTGAAAAAGGTCAATCCTTCCGTTATTACAGTTTTGGGAGGAGTACACGCCAGCTTCTGTTTTGAAGAAATACTTAGAAACAATCGAGCCGTTGACTTCGTTGTCCGGGGCGAGGGAGAGATTACCGCAGTCGAGTTGTTTAGGTCCCTGAACGAAGGTACGGACCTGACCCTGGTGCAGGGCCTGGCTTTTTTACAGGGCGACAGATTGGTGATTACCGAAGAGAGGCCCTTAATTGACGACCTGGACAGTTTACTGCCGGCCTGGGATTTAATAGATTGGAATAATTATTACTATAAAATAACCAACCGGCGGTTGGGGCTGATGAGTTCGTCGAGGGGATGCCCCCACCGGTGCAGTTTTTGTTCGCAACATCTTTTTTGGCGGGGTACATACAGAGAAAGGTCGCCGCAAAACTTCGTATCAGAAGTTGAGGTTTTATATAAACAATACGGTGTCCGCATGATTATGCTGGCCGATGAATATACAACTTATAATCGCCGGCGGTGGGAACAAATCCTGGACTTGCTTATAGAAAAAAAGATGGACCTTCATTTCAGTATGGAGACCAGGGTGGAAGACGTCCTGCGGGACCGGGATATCCTGTGGAAATACAGGCAGGCCGGAGTAATGCACATGTATATCGGCGTTGAATCGGTATTCCAGAGTTCCCTGGACAGGTACAATAAAGGACTGGAGGCGGCAAATTCCAGGGAAGCCATAAAACTTCTGGATGAGGCCGGCATTATTACCGAATGTTCCTTTATATTGGGCAACCTGGAGGAAACCCCGGACACCATGCAGCAAACCCTGCAAAAAGCCCTGGAATTCAATCCCGATTTGGCGCACTTCCTGCTGATCACGCCGTGGCCGTACACACCGCTGTATGAAGAATTGAAACCGCACATTATTGAGCACGATCTGAGCAAATACCATTTCGTTTATCCCATTGTCAAGCCTTTGCAGATGGACGTTACCGAACTTTGGGATAACTTGATTAACTGTTTCCGGGTCTTTTACATGGAGAAAGTAAAACAATGCCTGGCTTTGCCGCCGGGGTTCAAAAGAGACTACATGCTTAATTCGATTCAGATTATGCACCGGGAATTTTTTGTGGAAAACTTTGGCAAGCAGACAATTAAGCTGCCAGAGGAAATGGGCTATGAGATAGAAAGGCTTTTATCCGAGAATATGGGGGGAATTGATATGGAACGGAAAAAATATGCTGTGGATTCACCGATGGTTCAGGAATTGGACCGGCAGATTATGGAGTTTATTGAAAAAGGAATAGACAACCACGATGAAGAAACCTTTAATCGGCTGGCCTTAAAGGAATTTGAAATCCAGTTTCATGCGAACGCGAACTATCGCGAATACTGCCTGAAACAGGGCAAAACTCCGGAGAATGTAAAACGTTGGGATGAAATTCCGGCCATTCCGACCCAGGCGTTCAAAGAAGCAGTTATTGCATCATTTCCCCTGGAAGAGGCAGAGCTGGCTTTATTGACCAGCGGCACCAGCGATCCGCGGATGAAAGGCAAAATATACCGTGACAAGCGTAGCATGGAGATGATTATTAAAAGCAACTATTTGTTGACGAAACATTTTGTTTTTCCCGACGTGGACAAAATGCGCATTCTGCTGCTGGTACCTTCGCCCAAGGTAGCCCCCGCCATGGCTATGGCCTTTGGGCTGAACCAGTTAAAAGAAACATTTGGCACGGAAGACAGTATGTATCTTATTACCCCCGAAGGGTTCAATGCAGAAGCGATGGTGGAAGCGCTGAGGAAGGCAGAAAGTACAGGAGAACCCCTTGCCCTTGTGGGAGCAACTTCCGGTTTTGTCTATTTCTTTAATTATTGTAAGGAAAACAACCTGACCTTTAAGCTGCCGCCGAAATCAAGGATTTGCGACGGCGGTGGTTACCAGGGAACCTTCGGAAGTTGCACGCGGGAAGAATTTTACGCCGGATGTGAAAAATATTTCGGCCTGTCCGGTGAATACTGCGTAAATATCCTTGGCATGAGCGAGAGCGGCACCAATTACTTTGATAATACGTTAAGAGAAAAACTGCTGGGTTTACCCATTACGGAAAGGCGCAAGGTCAGCCTACCATGGACGAGAACCATGGTTGTCGGACCGCGCACAGGCCAGCGGCTGCCCAGAGGAGAGATTGGTTTAATCAGGCACTACGACCTTACCAACAGGGCTACAGTTTTTGCCGTACAGACTGATAATCTTGGTTACGAAACTGACGGCGGATTTGAGATTGTTGGCCGGGCGGGGGGAAAAATACCCGGATTTGGACTTGAACCAACCAGTGTGAAAGACTGGATCCTGGCAGGCCATCGCCAGGGCGCTGCCGGATGTTCCGCTGCCACCGCCGGTTTTATCTATAGTCGGGGAAATCATCCTTCCATGCCACACAGCCATCCGTGTTCCACGGTGGCTGACGAGATGCTGAGGGCCCACAGCCACCCGTGTTCCACGGTGGCTGATGAGATGCTGAGGGCCCACAGCCATCCGTGTTCCACGGTGGCTGATGAGATGCTGAGGGCGCACAGCCATCCGTGTTCTACGGTGGCCGACGAGATGCTGAAAGCGCACAGCCACCCGTGTTCCACGGTGGCCGACGAGATGCTGAAAGCGCACAGCCACCCGTGTTCAACTGTAGCTGACGAGATGATCATGAAAGGAAAGCTAAAGGAATAGATCCCAAATAAGCCAGATGCGTTTACGCATTTGGCTTTTCACATTTTACGGACAACTATTTGTGAACTCCGGTATTAGAAGAAAAAGAAGGGTTTCATGGTTTAAATTGTTAGACAATTTATTTGTGATATTTGCAGGAATTAAAAAGGGGTTCTAGAATATAGAATTGCTCAGACGTTTCGCTATTACAGCGCTAACATCGTTTCGCTGTTACAGTGCTAACATGGCGATTCTAGAAAGAGGTAGTTTATATGAAGCAGCAGATTTTGAAATGGGTTGGAGCAATAGTCATCTTAGCAACTGTGGGGACCTATTGGGGCTTGGAACAGGTCCAGGGTTATTTCCTGCAGGCGGATTTGAAATTTGTCAGACATGGGACGGTAACAGCACAGGGCATTAATACGGTGAATTTGGATTTGGAGCGGCCTATGGGAGTTGCCGCAAAAGGTGATTTATTGGCTGTAGCCGATGCAGGAAAACAAAAGGTTATAATTTTAAATACGAAAAATAAAAAAAGGGCTGAAATAATTCAGGCCGGGGACCTTGGCAGGTTTTTTTACCCTGTGGACCTGGTTTTTGGCCCAAAGGGATTATTATATGTAGCCGACCTGTATAAAGGCCGGGTATTTGCTTTTGATCTCAACGGAAAATTACACAAAATATATCCTTCAACTGCTCCTGGAGGAGAGGTTACTGCCATCAGCCCGACTGCCATTGCCTTTGATAAAAAGGGCAATCTTTACGTAACTGATGTAGGCAGGCAGAGGGTAGCCGTTTTTGACCCTGCAGGCAGATTTCTTTTCAGCTTTGGCCAAGAAGGCACGGGAAAGGGAGAATTTCTTTTCCCGAACGGTATTGCGGTAGATACTGCCGGTAATAAAGTTTATGTTGCCGATACAAATAATTTACGCATCCAGGTATTTAACGAAAAAGGGAAATTTGAAACGGTTTTCCCAATGCCGCAAGGTATCCGCCTTTCTGCTCCCAGGGGGCTGACCATAACCGGGAAAAGGGAATTACTGTTTGTTGATACCTTGGCTAACCAAATGTACTTTATTAATCTTAAAAGCGGAACAACCAACGTGGTTGAATTAAGTGCAGGGATGGCATTTCCCAACGATATTACAGGGAATGGACGGAAATTTTTCGTAGCTGACCGGGGAAACAAAAGGTTGATATCCTTTACCATTAACTCTGGTGAGGTGAAAAAAAATGAAGAGTAAAAGACTTGGCCTAACCGGACTACTGATTGCGGTGGTAACCGGTTCGTTTGGTTTTTTTACAGTTTCTTCTGCCTGGGCCGCGCCCAGCGCCCCTGGTTACGTCTATGCAAAGGGAATCAGTAGCTCAGAAATAGGCATTAACTGGAAATATGTATCTGGGGCGCAGGGTTATTATATTTACCGTAGCACCACGGAAACGGGTGCTTACGAGAAAATTGGCCAGACTACGGGGGCCGATGCTACCTATTATGTGGATAAGGATGCTGATTATAACACTCCCGGTATCCAGCCAATAGGGGCTTCTACCGAGTATTTTTATAAAGTGGCTGCCTACGACGGTACCGGCCAGTCGGCCTTAAGCGGTGTGCAGGTCTTTACTTATACCAATCAGAACGGCCAGAGTATCCGCGAGGTCCTTTCCAGAGGAAAGACTTTGCCCGCCCGGCCTCCCGGGGGGGTTACCATAACCGATAACCATGACGGAACAGTTAAAATTTCCTGGCATGCATCTGCAGAGCCCAATGTCAGAGGGTACAATATTTACCGCGCCGACAGCAGTGGGGGAACCTTTGTTAAACTTAACAGCGGCCTGGTAACTGCTACAGATTATACTGATAATGTTTCATTGTTCAGGGACTATTATTATACAGTAGCGGCTATTGATGATAAGGACCAGGAAGGGATCAGGTCAGCGGAAATTTGGATTAAACCCCAGGCTGATCCGGCTGCGAATGTTCCGCACGTCAAATTTCAGCAGGATGCCAAGGAATGCGCCTATTGTCACGATTCCCATTCGGCATCAGGACAGGATTTATTGACTAAGGTTTCCGAGGCGGAAGTATGTTTTGTCTGCCATGACGGTACCGGCAGCAAAAATGCCATCAATCAGGAGTTTAATGGGAACTATCCTTCCAAACACCCTGTGGGGCAAAACGGTTTATCCTGTGCAAGCTGCCACGATGCGCACCTGGATTCAAAAGCTGTCGATTTAAGCGGAAACAGGCTGTATCCTGCTGTATTGCGCCCCGTTTCGATAAACGGAAATATGGTTTACAAGGGTAACGAACAGTGTTATAAATGCCATGGTACCGGTTCGACTTTAAAAGGCGGCGACCATAAGGCGCCCTTTGAATTCAGTGTACACAATTTAAATATGGCCAATCCGCCGTCAGGCACCGAAATAAAATGCATATCCTGCCATGAACCCCATGGTGCGGCAAATGCAAACTTAAAAAATTACAGAGATGAAAATTTCTGTTTAGCTTGTCATAGTTCCAATCAGGCTTCTGCGGCGCCCGATATATACAAAAAATTTACTGCCGGGAATGATAGTTACACCAGGCATGATGTGTTGGGGACTGACCGGCAAAAATCAGGAGCAAGTTTAGGTTGTGTAAACTGCCACAACCCACATAATGTGACTGCGGACAGAAAAGTAACCGACCCGGACAACCCTTCACCGAGCAGTCTCTGGACAGGCTCCAGGAATGATTTCTGTTTAAAATGTCACGACGGTACCTTCCCGACGGATACCCAGACACAGCCATATGCGCCGGGTGTCGGTTCGGGTACAAGGACTTTAATTAATATTAAAAACTACAGCAATAACCATTCCCGGTTTGATTGTGTTGTCTGTCATGATCCGCATGGTAGCATAAACAGCTACAGTTTAAAGACCGAAACCATTTCCAATACGGGAGTAAATAAGGTTGGCCTGCTAACTTATAGTTGGACCTATCAAAATAACGGCCGGCCGGCTCTAGGGGTGGACGCAAGATTCTTCTGCAAAAGTTGTCACGGACCCTCAAACGGCCATATTAACAGCCAGAGTTTCCCGACGAATTGTTTCAGGTGTCACAGGCACGATGGTAAATTCTAGATTGTTTTGATAAGATATACCGGAGGATGTTGAATACAAGTAGAGTGTGTGGAACAGGTCAAATGCTATATCCCGTTATAAATCGATGTATTTGGCCTGTTTTCCTTTTGTGTTTTTTACATAATGAATTTCCTAACAGCGGGGAATAGTAAAATTATTAAAATGCCTGCAATTTGCATAAAAAATGACACACATTTGCCATAATTTTATGCTACACTTTAGTTGGATAAAAAAGGGGACAAAACCCGTTAAAAAGGAGGAATAATCCCATTTATATAGAATAAATTACAAGTTAGTCCGTTTCATAACACCATTATATTACATGTAATTAAATGGAATACAGGAAGGGTGATAGTGTGGCAAAAAAGAAACAAAATGCGGAACCGATGGAAGAAGAACTTATACCAAAAGACGAGGGTGGAGGCATAGTTAATGCTATTTGGCGCTTTTTCAGTTCTATGAAACTGGGGATTTTTCTGCTGATTATCATCGCTGTTGTTTCTATAGTAGGGACCCTGATGGAGCCCGATCCCAATACAGGTGAATATATGTATTACCGGACCGTGTGGTTCAGGTTTTTGTTGTTTATGCTGACGATGAACCTGTTTATATGCAGCGTAGCCAGGTTCAAGGGTCTTCTTAAGGCCATGGAGCCTCCAAAAACTGATTTCAACGAAGGATTTGTCAAGAAACTGAAGTACGCCGCTACGGCAAAAATCAAATCAACTGTTTCCGGTGCAGAAAACACACTGGAAAGTGCGCTGAAAGGTCATGGTTACCGGGTAAACAGTAAACGGGTTGACGAAAAGGTTTTTATAGCTGCCGATAAAGGGCGTTTCGGGGTATGGGGCTCCTTTATCAGCCATATAGCTTTTATCGTTATCGTCATAGGCGCCATTATCGGGAACCTTTACGGGTTTAACGGGTTTATCAATGCCTTGGAAGGAGAAACCTTTAACCTGGGTGATGTGCAGGGTATTAAAAACGTAGACCCCAGCGATTATTTCGACGTTAGGGTGGACGATTTCCGGGTTGAAATGCGACCCAACGGTATGCCCAAGGATTATTTCAGTGACCTGACAGTGATCGATGACGGCGACGAGGTTCTGAAAAAAACCATTGAAGTCAATGACCCGTTGAAATACAAGGGAATTGTCTTTTACCAATCCAGTTACGGACAAGTTACCGATATCAGCGGAACCTTTAAGACTAAATCGGGTGAGACCCAGGAGATATCCACCTATGAAGGCGGAGTAGTGGCTTTGCCCGGAACAGGGTTTAGCCTTAAGGTGGCCAAATTTATTCCTGATTACGATCCTCAGTATGGTACTGAATCCAAGTCGCCAAACCCCAATAACCCGGCTGTGGTTTATGCAATCTTCCAGGGACAGCAGTCTGTTGCCATGGATGTGGCCAAACTAAATACCCCTGTGGAGGTGGCCGGTGGTACTCTGGAGTTCACCAAGTATGCCGTCAGGGAATATACCGGACTGCAAGTAAAAAAAGATCCGGGGGTACCTGTTGTCTGGTTGGGATGCGGTCTCCTGGTATTTGGGATAACATTATCTTTTGTTATCCAGCAACGCAAGATTTGGGCTGTTATTTCTGAGGAAGCCGGAAAAGCTGTGGTCGATATTGGCGGTATGACTCTGAAAAACAAACTGGCTTTCGAACGAGAGTTCAACCGGATCGTAGGAACTGTTAAAGAAAATAAATAAGGGGGGAGCAACAGTGGATTTTACACAATTGGAACAAATGGAAAATGTCTTGTTTTATTTAACCTTCGGCGCTTATTTGGTGGCATCTGTTTTGTATATTGCTTACCTGATTAACAAAAGCGAACCCGTGGGTAAAGGAGCAACTGTTGTTACAATTATCGGTTTTATAGCTAATTCGGCAGCGCTGGTGATCAGGACAATTGTGTCAGGCCATGCCCCCTTTGCAAATGGGTACGAATTCCTGATGTCATTCTCCTGGGGAATCGTTATTGCTTACCTTTTTGCCGAATTCAAATATAAGTTAAAGGTTATCGGTTCTTTTACACTGCCTGTGGCCTGGCTCCTGCTGGCCTATGTAATGATGATTATGCCCGCAGACCAAAGAGCGCCCGGGGACCTATTCCCTGCTCTACAGAGTAATTGGTTGACCTTCCACGTTGTAACCGCTATGTTTTCCTATGGCGCTTTTGCAGTTTCCTTTGGTATCGGTGTAATGTACCTGATTAAAGAAAACCTTGAAAAATCAAATTCCAAAGGGTTATTAAATGAAAGGCTGCCTAAGGCTGAAATGTTGGATGAATTAAGCTACCGTTTTGTAGCTTTTGGGTTCCCGTTATTATCCCTGGTTATAATTACCGGCGCCATATGGGCCGAATTTGCCTGGGGAAGATATTGGAGTTGGGACCCTAAGGAAACCTGGTCGCTGATTACCTGGCTGGTTTACGCCGCTTACCTGCATGCCCGCTTTACCTATGGTTGGAAAGGCAGGAGGGCTGCTCTTATGGCGGTAATCGGATTTGTCGCCGTTCTATTCACCTTCTTTGGCGTAAACTATTTCTTGCCCGGTCTGCATAGCTACGCGTTAATTTTCTAAACCAGAAGTCATGACCGGCCTGGTCATGACTTCCGTCTCTGTTTTCCAGGCATTGGTATTGACGTGAAAAACTTAGAATTCTTTCGTTTTGCTTGTTTTCTTGGAAAACATTTACCCTTGGTCGAGTAATTTTTTTAAGTTATAATTTGTACAAGGGTCGAAAGCAAGAAAGCAGGTAAATGTGGAATGCTGGAAAAAAAGACCCTTTTTTGTTGTAAAAAATTAAATTAGGGGAAGGGCTGTAATGTATAACTTCTATCCCATTTATCTGAATCTCAGGAACAAAAAATGCCTTGTGGTAGGTGGAGGAAAGGTAGCCGAAAGAAAGGTTCGCTCTTTACTTGAGTGTGGGGCCAGGGTTTATGTGGTCAGCCCGGAGGTAACCCCTGCTTTGGAACAGCTAGCCTGGGAGGGGGCAATTACTTTTGTCCGGAGGACTTATACCACTACCGATTTGGAAGGCTCTTTCCTCGTTATTGGAGCTACGGATGATGAAAAAACCAATCAGAGGATAGCCGATGATTGTTTTGAACGAAATATGCTGGTGAACATTGTGGACGACCCACCGAAATGCAATTTTATTGTTCCGGCCGTTGTCCGTCAGGGCGCTTTGTCTATCAGTATTTCTACCGATGGGAATAGTCCTGTGTTGGCAAGAAAAATAAAGGAAAAGCTGAAACAGGAGTATGGTCCTGAGTATGCGAAATTTCTGGAGATCATGGGTGATTTGCGCCGGAAAATTATCAGTTCCGTGCCGGATGAATCGGTGCGACGTCAAATGTTTGAAGACCTTGTTAATTCAGATATTATTAACTTGATTAAAGAGGGAAATGAAGAAAAGATAAAGGAGCGGATTAACCATGTACTTAATCGTGGTAGGACTCAACCATAAGACTGCTCCCGTCGAAATCAGAGAAAAACTCAGTTTTCCTGAACATTCTTTAGCAGAGGCTTTGGCAGAAGTCAAGAAAATTAAGGCAGTACGCGGCTGCGCCATCCTGTCTACCTGTAACAGGACAGAAGTATATGCCGCCGTATTGGATGTGGAACAGGGGCTCAGAGGAATCAGGGAGTTTCTTGCCAGGCGTTGCCGTTTGTCCGCAAGTGAAATACAGAACTATCTGTATAATTATACCCTGTTTGATGTCATCAACCATTTGTTCCGCGTAGCTTCAGGATTGGATTCCATGATTCTCGGGGAGACCCAGATTCTTGGCCAGGTAAGACGGGCTTACGAGATAGCCTGTGAACTGGGAGCGACAAACGGGGTATTGAATACCTTGTTCCTCAGGGCAATTACAGTGGGTAAAAGAGTGCGGACAGAAACTGAGATTGACAGGAATGCCGTATCCATCAGTTACGCTGCTGTGGAACTGGCCAAGCAGATATTCGAGGACGGCATTCAGGGTCGTTCTGTTTTAATTGTAGGCGCCGGTAAAATGAGTGAATTAACGGCCAAACACCTGGTGGCCAATGGGGTTACAACGGTAATGGTATCGAACCGCTCCTACGACCGGGCTGTTTGCTTGGCCAAGGTATTTGGCGGTAAAGCCGTGAAGTTCGACGAGCTGTTTACCTACATGGAAACTGCAGATATTGTCATTAGCGCTACGGCAGCCACTCATTACATCCTCAAACCCCAGGATATCGAAAATGTTATGAAGAAAAGAAACAACAAGAAGATGTTTATTATAGATATTGCCGTACCAAGGGATGTGGACCCTGCGGTCGGTTCTATTGAGGGCGTTTCCCTCTATGATATCGACGATTTAAAGAATGTTGTGGACAGCAATCTGTCCCAACGCGAAAAAGAAGCCCGGAAAGCAGAAAAAATAATCAAAAACGAAATTGATGAATTCTGGAAATGGTTAAGCAGCCAGTTTGCCACTCCGACAATTGCTGCTTTGAAAAAACGGGGCGAGGAGATCAAGCAAAAAGAAATTACCAGGGCCTTTAACAGGTTGGGTAACCTGACGGACCGGGAAAAAAAGGTAATCAGTTCCATGGCTAACTCAATTGTTAATCAATTGCTCCACGACCCTGTTATTCAGCTCAAGCATTACGCTCCTACCCATCAGGGACATTTATATACTGAAATTCTACAAAAACTGTTTAACCTTGATGTGCCGGGCCAAAAGATACTGGAGGGACAAACAGGGCAACCGCAGTCTGGGGATCTGCAGGCAGAAAGGGCTGCTGCCGGCCATGGCCAAGCCGGACAATCTCATACAGGTTAGTCCGGTGCGATGCATAAGGTTTATCCAGATTAAGATATGGAGGATTGGATATGGCACGTGAAATTGTGGTAGGTACCAGGGACAGCGCCTTAGCCATGTGGCAGACCAACTGGGTTGTCGATAACCTGCGGAAACTTAATCCGGACTATACTTTTAAAATAGTCAGCATGAAGACGCAGGGCGATAAAATCCTTGATGTGGCATTGGCCAAGATTGGCGATAAAGGCCTGTTTACCAAGGAACTTGAATTTGCCATGCTGAGGAATGAAATAGATTTGGCCGTACACAGTATGAAGGATTTGCCTACAGTACTGCCTGAAGGACTTAAGATAGGGGCTATCTGTGAAAGACACGACCCAAGGGATGTTTTAGTCGCCCGGGACGGTATCCTTTTAAAAGACATGCCCCAGGGAGCCAGGATCGGTACCAGTAGTTTACGTAGGACGGCTCAACTGCTGAAATACAGGCCTGACCTACAGATTATTTCTCTGAGAGGCAACCTGAATACTCGCATGGCCAAATTGGAGCGGGAGAATCTGGATGGTATTATTCTGGCTGCTGCCGGTATTGAAAGACTTGGTTGGGCTGACAGGATTACCCAGCGTATACCTTTTGAAGTATGTTTGCCTGCTGTCGGTCAGGGTTCCATAGGTATTGAAATCAGAGAAGGCGATGAAGAGGTATCCAGGATAGTTGACAAGTTGAATCATGGTCCGTCTGCCGCCGCAATAACGGCAGAAAGGGCAATGCTGAAAAAGCTGGAAGGTGGGTGCCAGATTCCCATCGGAGCGCTGGGCAGAGTGGAAGGAGACAGGCTGACTTTGGAAGGTGTGGTAGCCAGCCTGGACGGAAAAGAACTGCTCCGCTCCCGGGTGGAAGGACCTGCCTCGGAAGCAGCATCTTTGGGCGTTGCTCTTGCTGAAAAGCTTCTAGATATGGGAGCTTTAGAGATATTAAAATCTGTAAGACAGGAGTTTGAATAAATATGGCAAAAGGAAAGGTATATTTAATCGGAGCCGGTCCGGGAGACCCCAAACTGATAACGGTAAAAGGTCTGGAGTGCATTCAGAAGGCTGATGTTATAGTTTATGACCGGTTAGCCAGCCCCAGGCTGCTTACCTATGCCCGGCCGGATGCCGAACTTATTTATGTGGGAAAATCACCGGACCGTCATACCTTAAAGCAGGACGAAATTAATATGGTTCTGGTGGAAAAAGCCCTTGCAGGTAAAAACGTTGCCCGTCTAAAAGGCGGTGACCCTTATGTTTTCGGACGCGGCGGCGAAGAGGCAGAAAAATTGATTGAGTACGGCATTGAGTTTGAAGTGGTACCGGGCATAACTGCCGGTATTGCCGTCCCTGCTTATGCCGGTATTCCCGTTACCCACCGTGATTTTACCTCTACCCTGGGTATCATTACGGGGAATGAGGACCCCACCAAGGAAGATAGCTCTATTGACTGGAGTAAGGTATCTACAGGGATAGGGACATTGGTATTTTATATGGGGATGGCGAACCTGCCTCATATTGTAGACAAGCTCATAGCCAACGGTCGCCCCGCAGATACACCCATTGCCTTGATCCGCTGGGGGACCAGGCCTGAACAGCAAACCCTGGTAGGCACGTTGGCTGACATTGTGGATAAAGCCAGGGCTGCTGAGTTTAAGAACCCGGCCATCATTATTGTCGGGGAAGTTGTTACCTTGCGGGATAAATTATCCTGGTTTGAAAAGAAGCCGCTTTTCGGCAAACGGGTATTGGTTACTCGTTCCAGGGAGCAGGCCAGCGCTCTGTCCGAGAAAATCGAAGCCTTGGGGGGCGAGCCATGGGAATTTCCAGCTATCGATATTGCTGAACCCGACGATTTCGGTCCCATGGACAGGGCCATTGAAGAAATAGAAAAGTACGACTGGATTATTCTGACCAGTGTAAATGGCGTTAAATCTTTTTTCAAAAGATTGAATGATAAGACCAAAGATATCAGGGATTTAAAAGGAATTCGTTTATGTGCTATTGGGCCCAAGACCCGGGAAGAACTGGAAAAATACGGCTTGAGGTGCGATTTTGTACCCAATGAATACCGGGCCGAGGCAATTATTGAAGGCTTGAAAAACGAGGATATGTCCGGCAAGAAGGTTCTCTTGCCTAGAGCTGACATTGCCCGAAAGATTATTCCCGATACTTTAAAAGAATTGGGCGCTGAAGTTGAGGAAGTTGTTGCCTATAAAACAGTGATGGGCGCAGGTAACGCTCAATTGCTCAGGGATATGTTAGCCGAGAAGAAACTGCAGATATTGACTTTTACCAGTTCTTCTACGGTGAAAAACTTTGTCCAAATGCTTGATGCACCGAATTTACAGGATTTACTGGCTGATGTTACGGTAGCCAGCATTGGTCCCATTACCTCTAATACGGCCAAGGAACTGGGGATCCGCGTGGATGTGGAAGCACAGGAATACACAATCGACGGTTTGGTTGAGGCCATTTTGAAAAGTGTTCAATAAGGTTTAATATTAGGTGTATGCCTGATGAAAAACTTTTTATGAACAATAATTTTTTAATGTAAAGGGGGATCTCCCGTGATTAGCGTTACAAAACTGTTATGCGGAGAAAGTTATTTCGGTGATACCTTGCGTTACGCTGCGGATACAAAAGGCGCCAAACATGGTACCACTCACGGTATGGGACCTGTGGTTGTATGGAATTCAACAAGAACCTGTAATCTCAAGTGTATCCACTGCTATGCCCATGCTGACGCCAAAAAATTTGAGGGCGAGCTGACCACTGAGGAAGCTAAGAAATTCATTGACGATTTGGCTGAATTTAAAGTGCCCGTATTATTATTCTCCGGCGGCGAGCCTTTAATTCGCCCTGATTTCTTCGAGCTTGCCGAATATGCGGCCAGCAAAGGCATTCGCCCCACTATTTCCACTAACGGTACTTTGATAGATAAAGAAACTGCCGAAAGAATCAAGAAGATTGGTGTAGGTTATGTGGGTATCAGCCTTGACGGTTTAAGAGAGGACAATGACAATTTCCGTAAACACCCGGGCGCCTTTGATGCCGCTTTGCGGGGTATCAGAAACTGCCTTGAAATTGGTCAGAGGGTTGGCCTGCGTTTTACCATTAATCGCCATAATATTCATGCCCTGAACGATATTCTTGACCTTATAGAGGAAGAAGGTATTCCCCGTGTATGCTTCTACCATTTGGTATACTCCGGCAGGGGTAGCGAAATGGTCAAGGAAGACATTACCAGGGAAGAAGCCAGAGCGGCTATGGACCTGATTATGGACAGGACCATTGATTTCCACCGCCGCGGTCTGCAAAAAGAGATTCTTACCGTGGACAACCATTGCGACGCGGTATACATGTACCTGCGGGCTAAAGAAAAATATCCCGAATTAGCTGACCGGGCTTATGAGCTGATGATGACTAACGGAGGCAACCGCACAGGTATTGCTATCGGTGATGTTGACTGGTATGGCAACGTACACCCGGACCAATTCACCCAAAACCATACCTTTGGTAATGTTAAAGAACGTAAATTTGGTGAAATCTGGACCGATATGTCTAACCCGATTCTGGCCGGTCTAAAGGACAGGAAGCCATTATTAAAAGGACGCTGTGCCAAGTGCAAATGGCTGAACGTCTGCAACGGTAACTTCCGGGCTCGGGCAGAAGCCGTAACCGGAGACTTCTGGGAGTCCGATCCCGCTTGTTACCTGACCGACGAAGAAATTGGCATTGCGTAAAGAGGTGAACAGTATGGCATTTCCTATTACCAGAATGCGGCGTTTACGTGTTAACGAGGTTATGCGCCGCATGGTTAGGGAAAATAAACTGACTGTTGATGATCTGATTTATCCCCTGTTTGTTACCAACGGCGAAAATGTTATTAACCCGGTGGCATCAATGCCGGGAATTGCTCAGATGTCGGTGGATAATATTCTGAAAGAATGTAAGGAGATAGTGGAATTAGGAATTCCGGCTGTCCTTTTATTCGGCATCCCAGCCTATAAGGATGAAAAAGGTTCTTCTGCTTATGATGATGAAGAGGCTGTCCAAAGGGCTATCAGGGCTATTAAAAAGGAATATCCTGACCTGCTGGTTATTCCGGACCTTTGTATGTGTGAATACACCAGCCACGGCCACTGCGGTATTCTGGACGAAAAAGGGAATGTTATAAATGATGAGACGTTGAAGGTTCTGGCTAAAATTGCTCTTTCTTACGCCAGGGCCGGGGCAGACATGGTTGCTCCTTCCGATATGATGGACGGGCGCGTGGGAGCTATCCGGGAAGCTTTGGATGCCAATGGTTTTGAAAACATTCCCATTATGTCGTATTCAGCCAAGTATGCTTCCGCATATTACGGTCCTTTCCGGGATGTGGCTGAATCTGCTCCCCAGTTCGGCGACCGGCGGGGTTACCAGATGGATCCGGCCAATGGGGATGAAGCCATCAGGGAAACCCGGCTGGATGTGGAGGAAGGCGCAGATATTATTATGGTTAAACCGGCTTTGGCTTATATGGATATCATGTACAGACTGAAGCAGGAGTTTAGGATGCCGTTGGCGGCTTATAACGTCAGTGGGGAATATTCTATGATTAAGGCAGCTGCCCAAAATGGGTGGATAGACGAAAAGAGAGTGGTCTTAGAGACTCTGACCGGTATGAAAAGAGCGGGTGCAGACATTATTATCACTTACCACGCCAAAGACGTGGCTAAGTGGTTAAAGGAGGATAAATAAAATGATTGTATCCTGGAATACGACCAACCAGTGCAATATGTATTGTGACCACTGCTACCGCGATGCCGGCGCCAAAGCCACTGAGGAATTAAATACGGAAGAAGGTAAGGCGTTACTTGATGAAATCGCCAAAGCGGGCTTTAAGATAATGATTTTCAGCGGCGGCGAGCCTTTTATGAGAGAAGATATTTTTGATCTGGTGGCTCACGCTAAAAAATTAGGTTTGCATCCTGTTTTCGGCACCAATGGAACCCTGATTACCCCGGATGTGGCCAAGAAGCTTAAAGAGCTGGGTGTTATGGGGGTTGGTATCAGTCTGGACAGTTTGGATAAAGAGAAACATGACAATCTCAGGAAGCTTAAAGGCGCCTGGGATGGGGCGGTACAGGGCATGATTAACTGCCGCGATGCGGGAGTTCCGTTTCAGGTTCATACCACTTTGATGGACTGGAACTACGACGAAGCTGAGGCCATTACTGATTTTGCCGTAGAGATCGGTGCCAAGGCTCATCATTTCTTCTTCCTTGTACCGACCGGCAGGGCAAAAAATATTGAGGAAGAATCTTTACGGGCTGAGCAGTACGAAAACATCCTGACCAGAATTATGAAAAAACAGCAGGAGGTAGATATTGAACTCAAGCCTACCTGTGCGCCGCAGTTTATGAGAATAGCCAAGCAAATGGGTATGGACCTGCGCTTTGGCCGCGGCTGCCTGGCCGGCATATCTTACTGCATTATCAGCCCGAAAGGCAAGGTACAGCCTTGCGCTTATATGGATATGGAGATTGGCAATGTTCGTGAAACGCCTTTCAGTGAAATATGGGCCAACAGTGAAGTGTTTAAAACCCTGAGGACGATGGATTATAAAGGTGGATGCGGCACCTGTGGTTATAAGAAAATCTGCGGCGGCTGCCGGGCGCGGGCAGCATTCTATCACGATGGCGATTACATGGCCGAAGAGCCATGGTGCTTATACCACGGAAGGAAAGGGTATTAGTTATGGATAGCCTGGACAAACAGCTGCTAACCCTTATTCAGAGTAACTTTCCCATAACGCCGGAACCTTTCAAGGAACTGGCGCTAACTTTAGGGACCACCGAAGAAGACGTAATTTCGCGCCTGCAGAAGCTTAAAGAAGAGGGAATTATCCGCCGCATCGGAGGTATTTTCGACTCCAAAAAACTGGGGTATTTCAGTACCCTATGTGCCATCAAAGTTCCTGAAGAACGAATTGACGAAGTTGCTGAACTGATCAACAGTTACCCTGGGGTAACCCATAACTACCTGCGCCAGCATGAATATAACATGTGGTTTACTCTAATTGCGCCAAGCAGCCAGGCCGCGGAGGATATCCTGGAAGAGATGCGCCGGCGCACCGGGATTAAGGATTTAATAAACCTGCCGGCCATAAACTTTTTCAAAATCAAGGTAAACTTTAACCTGAATGAGGTGTAATGATGTTTACTGAGTTGGACAAGCAGATAATTCGAGAGCTTCAGGAAGATTTACCGTTAACATCCAGGCCATACAAGGTTATTGCCGATAAAATAGGTATTACCGAAGAAGAATTGTTAGCTAAGGTTCAGGAATTTGTTGACAAAGGTATTATCCGCAGGTTCGGGGCGGCTTTAAGGCACCGGGAGGTTGGTTTTACGGCCAATGCCATGGTGGTATGGGACGTTCCGGATGAAAAGACCAGGGAAGTAGGCGCTATTATGGCCGGTTTTCCTGAGGTCAGTCATTGTTACCAGCGGCCAAGGTACCCGGGCTGGCCGTATAATATGTTTACTATGGTACATGGCCTGAGTAAAGAGGAATGTGAAGCTACCGCGGCCAGGATTGCCGAAAGGACCGGTATTAAAAAGTATGATTTGTTGTATAGTACAGCTGAATTAAAGAAGGATAGTATGAAGTATTTTATGGAAGAATAAGTATGACAGCAGCCGGTGGCAGTATTAGAATTGTCCGAAGTTCTTTTATTGCTGCCGGCTTTAAATACTTATATAATACTTTTACAGGAAAGGATGGTCCGCAGCATGCATAAAGGTTACCAAAAATCATCAGAGCTTTTTGAGGAAGCAAAAAATTACATACCCGGAGGCGTGAACAGTCCTGTGCGTGCCTTTAAATCCGTAGGTATGAATCCTGTTTATATAGAAAGGGCACAGGGATCAAAAATTTATGATGTAGATGGCAATGAGTACATAGATTACGTAGGTTCATGGGGTCCCATGATTTTGGGCCATCAGCACCCGGAAGTAATTGCAGCATTAAAAGCGTACCTGGAAAAAGGTACCAGTTATGGGGCACCTACGGAGCTGGAAACGGAAATGGCTAAACTGATAGTAGAAGCTCTCCCTTCCGTAGAAATGGTCCGTATGGTTAACTCCGGAACGGAAGCGACCATGAGCGCTCTCCGCTTGGCCCGGGGATTTACGGGACGTAATAAGATTGTTAAATTTGAAGGCGGTTATCATGGACATGCCGATTCCCTGTTGATAAAGGCCGGATCCGGGGCTTTAACCCATGGCGTCCCCACTAGTCCGGGCGTTCCTGAAAACATCGCCGGTAACACCATAACCGCTCAGTTCAATGACCTGGATATGCTGGAAGAAATCTTCAAACTGGAAGGCGACGACATTGCCGCCGTTATTTTAGAACCTGTACCGGGGAATATGGGCGTTGTACCGCCAAAACCAGGCTATCTGGAAGGCGTGCGTGAACTGACCCGGAAATATGGCGCATTGTTTATCTGCGACGAGGTTATGACCGGGTTCCGGGTTGCTTACGGTGGAGCTCAGGTCAAGTACAACATTGACCCGGATATTACCTGTCTTGGCAAGATAATAGGCGGCGGCTTACCCGTTGGCGCCTATGGCGGTAAAAAAGAAATCATGGAAATGATAGCGCCGGCCGGACCTGTTTACCAAGCCGGAACTTTGTCTGGGAATCCTTTGGCTATGACGGCCGGAATTACAACATTGAAGCTGTTGCAGCAACCAGGTGTTTATGAAGAGCTAGAAGAAAAATCCGCCAAACTGGCTGCCGGGCTTAAAAAAGCAGCTGAAGAAGTGGGTGTAAAAGCCTGCTTTAACCGTGTCGGTTCTATGTTATGTACTTTCTTTACCGATGTGGAAGTAGTTGATTACAAAACGGCAGCGACCTCCGATACCAATAAGTTCGCCACCTTCTTCCGTACCATGCTGGAGCAGGGTGTGTATTTAGCTCCCTCTCAATTTGAAGCAGCTTTTGTATCGCTTGCCCATTCCGATGAGGATATTGAGCGGACCATACAGGCCAGTTACAGAGCTTTTGAGGCAGTAAAATAATTACTAGTGATTGTAGAAATTTGAGGATTTAAAAAGGAATTTATTACCTTCCTGCCGAATTAAAATATTCCGTGAGGTGGAGAGCAATGAACAAAAGGGTTTTTATCTCCATAGCGTTAGTGGTGGCATTGTTGCTGGTAATCTATTTTTCTGTTACGGCTAAACGGATTCATCCTCCCAAGGAAGAATGGCTGGTCAAGCACAAAGAGGTGGTTGCCAGGAACCAAAATCCCGATAAGTTTTGTTTAGATTGTCATTATAAAAAATTTGGGCATACAAAAGAGAATTTTTGCAATAAATGCCACAAGGAGTCTGGTGTCAGACCTGTAAAGTAATATAGACTAGCGAGGGAGTAGAGAGGGACTAACTATGGCGGATGCTTACGAACTTTTTCTGGAGAAGCTGCGAAAGAGAAAGGGCCTGGACTTAACAGGTTATAAACGGCCCCAGATGGAACGGCGTATAAACAGCCTAATGCGCAGTGTGAAATGTGACAGCTATGATGATTATCTTGATTTAATGGACAAGGAGCCTCAGCACTGGAGAAAATTTATCGACACTCTGACAATTAATGTGTCGGAGTTTTATCGGAACCCGCCCCAGTGGGAGGTTTTGCAGCAAAAAATAATTCCCATGCTGCTGGAAAATTCCCCGAATTTAAAGGTATGGAGCGCCGGCTGTTCTACTGGCGAAGAGCCTTATACATTGGCCATGATATTCGCTTATAATTTTCCGCGTGTTTCGGTCAGCATTTTGGCTACCGATATTGACGAAGAGGTCATGGCCAAGGCCAAAAACGGTATTTATAATGAAAAAGCCGTTGCTAACCTACCCAGGCTATATATAACCAAGTATTTTAAGCAGGAAGGGTCTAACTACATTATTGCGGACGAAATAAAAAGAAAAGTTCGGTTCCAAAAGCATAATTTGCTCAAAGATGTGTTTGATAAAAACTTTGATCTGATTCTGTGCAGAAATGTGGTTATTTATTTTACGGAAGAAAGTAAATCCGCCCTATATAAAAGGTTTCATGAATCTCTAAAACCCGGAGGGGTACTTTTTACGGGAAGCACCGAGCAAATTTTTCAGGCCCGGGATATAGGGTTTAGGTTGGTTTCCTCGTTCTTTTATCAAAAAGCCTAAAAGAAAGAGCATTAGGCTCTTTCTTTTTTTCTGCACAATAATTGTTTAGTGAACCGATAGAACGATGAAACCATTAAGTTATTTAAGACGGAGTAGTCCGGAAAATGCAGGATTTTTGTCCAATTCAGTCGAATTGGTAAAAGGTTACTGGAAAAAGTATGTTAATTGGTAAAAGCCTTTTACGCTGAGGGGGATGATGTGAATGAAAGAAACAAGTATTTTCGCCCTGGATATTGGCACACGGTCCGTGATAGGCGTCGTAATGGAGCAAACCATGAAAGGGTTGGAGATAATTGCCAGCGAGTCTATGGAACATAAACACCAGGCGATGATAGACGGCCAGATCCATGACATCGAACAAGTTGCCCTCGTTGTTAAGGCAGTTAAAGATAAACTGGAAGCTAAACTGGGATATGAATTGAAACAGGTGGCCGTAGCGGCAGCGGGCCGGGCGCTGAAAACAGTACGTACGCAGGTATCCCAGGAATTAGAAGATTTTGATGAAATAAAGTATGATGATGTGTTGCGCCTAGAATTACAGGGGGTGCAGATGGCGCAAACCGAATTGATTGCCGGGGAAATACAGGAAGAAAACCTGGTCTATAATTGTGTTGGATATAGCGTTGTTAACTACGCATTGGATGGCGCCAAGATCAGAAACCTGGTTGGACAAAAGGGTCGGGAAATCAGCGCTGACATTATAGCAACCTTTTTACCCAGGGTGGTTGTAGATTCTCTGTTTGCCGTGCTGCAGCGGGCCGGACTGGAGATGATGAGCCTCACCTTGGAACCTATTGCAGCCAGTACTGTTGTGGTGCCCCCAAGTATGAGGCAGTTAAATATAGCTTTGGTTGATGTTGGTGCGGGAACTTCTGATATTGCCTTAACTTCCGATGGATCTATTATTGGGTATGGAATGGTCCCCATGGCTGGGGATGAAATAACAGATGCTATTTCCCACCTGTATCTGGTAGACTTTTACCAGGCCGAGATAATTAAACGCCAGGTTCTGGAAGTAGCTGAAGTTGAATTTGAAGATGTTTTAGGTAACAGTTGTAAAGTGAAGTCGGTAGAAATACTGGAAGGCATAGAGGAAACTGTTAACGACTTGGCTAAGCAGATTTGCGACAAGATTATATCTTTAAACCGGAAACCGCCCCAGGCGGTCATATGCATAGGCGGAGGCTCTCTGACTCCCATGCTGAAAGAAAAAATAGCCGATTATTTGAATTTAACTCCCCAGAGAGTGGCGGTCAGGGGCCGGGATGCTATTAGGGAAGTCCTTGGCGCTCAGAATCTGGCGGGGCCGGAGGCGGTTACCCCTATCGGTATAGCGGTTACTGCCCTGGAAAACAGAGGCCTTGGTTTTGCCAAGGTTACTGTTAACGGTAAAGAAATCAGGCTTTTTGAAGTGAATAAAGGAACTGTTGGGGACGCTCTCCTGGCGGCAGGCATTGATATGAAAAAACTTATGCCCCGGCTTGGTCTGGCCCTTACTGTTACCGTGAACGGGAAATTGGAAATTATTAAAGGCACGCGTGGAAAACCGGCGGTTATTAAATTAAATGGCCAGGAAGTTTCTATTGACACACCTATCCGGCATAACGACGTAATAGAGTTTATACCTGCCGAAGACGGTCAGGATGCTACCGGAAAAATAAAAGATATATTGCCTAATCTTATGCCTTTGAGAATTGGTATAAATGACCGGTTGTTCGAAGTAAAACCCGTTATAACTATGAATAACGAGTTGGCAGACATGGAAACAGATCTGATTGATAATAGCCGCATAACCTATCATATGCCATGTACAGTCGGAGAAGTCTTGGAGCAAGCCGGGTATACCGATGACTTATCTCTTTACGAGATTACGGTAAACGGCGAGAGTGTTGACTTATTATACGAACTTAGTTATGGCGATAATCTGGAGGTTAACAAACCGGTCCAGGCAGAGCGGGCATTAAACCCGGAAGACATCCCGGAAAGGCAACTTGGGCAGATAAAAGGACAGTACGATGGGCAACCGGATAGTTTGGCCGGACAAGATGTAGACCTGACGGCCGGGGATACAGGGCAGGAAGAAATTAATGCAAGTAAGGGAAACAGCGCCGGGCAAGACGGTCAGGAATTGCCTTTGATACAGGAAAGGCTTAATTTTTCCGTAAATGAAGGGGATAAGCCTACGGTAGGCATGCCTCCGGAGCAAACCATTGTTTACGTTAATGATAAACAAATCTTGATTCCGCGAAATAACCTTATTTTAACCGACATTTTTACAAAGATAGATTTTCCGTTTACGCCGCCCGGACCGGGAGCCAGGCTGCGAATGAAAGTTAACGGATACGCGGCAGAATTTACTACGCCTATAAAAACAGGCGACCGCGTAGAACTTGAATGGTACAGTTAGTGGGGTAGTATAGACGTAATTTTAAGAATTCCAACAAATTATCGAAAAAATTTAAGTTAGACGACATTCGACAATATCTCTGAAGGAAATTTGTTGAAGAATATAGAATAAAAAATGGAGAAAATGGGGGAATGAAACGATTGGGGTTTACTTAATGCGAAGTTTCGCAAGATGGGAGGAAAAAAAGGTGTGGCGAACCAAAAAGGATTTGGTGAAGGAAATTAGGCATAAACAGAAAGAAATGTACTCCCTGGCCAAGTCGAAAGGGGTTTCCGACCCAACTGTCTACTTCAAAAGTTGTGAATTGGACAACCTAATTGTCGAATATATGAAAAAGTATGGGTGTTATACCATCGGATCTTTGTTTCCGAATTACGAGGGTTAACACTCTTTTTTTGCCCAAAAGCTGATTTTCGCTATTATTTCTAAAAATTATTACGAAAGTTATTAATTTTGCCATGCTGACAGGAAAAATGGTATTCCAGGTAGAATATAGCAGTTAAACCTGCAAAAATTCGACGTTTTTTGACGAAGGTGCAGTTATGAGAAGAGTTTTGACTGGAAATCTAACCCCGGAAATGTCTATCGCCAGAACTATTTTTTCCGCGAATGGCTTCCCTTTATTGGCTGCCGGTACCCAATTGAATGATGTATACATTCGGAAGCTTGCAAGTCTCGGTATCAATGCCATATACGTTAAAACGGGTATGGATAAAATGATACATGTTTATGACCCTGTTTCTGAACGAACCAGAGCAGAAGCTATTAAAGCCCTCAAAAAGGTATTTCTGGAATTCGCCAAGACAGGCAAGTTGCGGATAGATTTAATTTCCGGGCATGTTAATAACATAGTTGACGAAGCTCTCCGGAACAGGAAAAAAGTTATTAACAATCTCGATGTCAGAAGCATGGAAGATTACCTGTATGGTCATTGTGTTAATGTCTGTATTTTGACTGTTCTAACTGCTATTAACATGGAATATAATGAACTTCAATTGAGGGATATCGGTTTGGGCGCTATCCTGCATGACCTTGGGCATATGCTGGTGGAGAAAGAAATTTTGCAAAAACAGAGCCCGCTTACTCCGGAAGAAATGGCCAAAATTCGAAAACATTGTGAATATGGCTTTGAACCTTTACGTGAATTAAGAAATATCAGCCTGCTTTCGGCCCATACCGCTTACCAACATCACGAACGGTTTGACGGGTCCGGTTATCCGAGAGGGCTGCGGGGGCATGATACACACGAGTATGCACGGATCGTAGCCATATGTGACGTATTTGATGCCATGACCATGGACCGGCCTTATCGCAGGGCTTATCATCCCCATGAGGCTATGAAATTGATTACAGAAACGGCAGGAAAATTATTTGACCCGGAAATTGTAGCTATCTTTAAGCGCATTGTTGCCTGTTACCCGGCGGGAGATTTTATAGAGATGTCTTCCGGAGAGGTTGGCATTATCTGCGACCATATAAAAGAGCAGGAATCATGCAAAACCTTAGCTCTTATACTATTGGATAAACATAAAAGGCCTTTGGTTCATGCACAGGAAGTAGTGATTAAAAATTCTTCTGAGGAAATTCATAGGGTTTTAAAAGATAATGACCCGTTAATACAATTATGTTATAAGCTAAACGATACTGAATCGATAGAATAGGTTGGCAGGGTTAAGGAACATTAGATTTTTATCTTATGAATTTTGAATTTTCGAGGGAAGGATAGTATGAAAAGGCGTTTGGATTAATATGATATTCCAAGGAACTTTTAAAAGGGCGGGGTAGTAGTGAAAAAACTTCTCAGGTGGATATTTGTTTTTGTTTTATTGGTAGGGATGAGTGGTTTTTTTGCTTATAGGCTTACGCTCCAAAGTATGGGAGCGGGTTACGTTGAGCCGGAAAAGAAGACTGTTGTAAGCAACCGGAACATTAATACAGAGTTTAAAAAAATTATTGAATATAACCCTGTTGCTCCACCGGAACATATTTATTTAAAGAAATTACAGCACGAAATTTTTTATACAACGCCGCAAATTCGGGCGGTGCGGAGTTCTATAAGTATACTCCATCAGGAACTGGATTATAAGCTGCGCCCTGAAGCGGTGTTGGCCATGAAAGCAAACAAAAATGCAGAATATTGGCAGGGGTTTACCGGGTCCCCGACCCAGGTTGGCAATGATACCGCTGCCATGATTACGCGAATTGAAAACATAATCATGAAGCTAAAATATAAGCCATTGCTGACAGACCTTAAGAAAACCCAGTCATTGCTGATGGAAGGGACGGAGAAACAGGACGTTTTGCTGCTTTGGCAGGCTCATAAAATAATCCATGACTTGGATTATTTTTTAATCAATTATCCTGTAACCATAAAAACAGGGGAAGGGGCATTGCAAAACAGTCCAAATGGGCCCAAACAGTATTGGGGGGCAACTACCACTATCGCAACAAATTAATAAAGTCTGTTTAACGTAAAAAATGAGACCAGGGTAAAAATACCTGGTCTCAAACTTTTTCCAATTTATCCAATTACCGCCTTAAATTTATTTTCCAGCTTATGTAGCCTTAAGTGCTGATCCTTGTACATGTCCAGTTCAGTTAATGGCTCATTAAACGGGTCTCCTTTCATTAATTTGCTCTTGAGTGCCTTTTTATCGTCCTATATATTTATTCTGTCCATATGATGTTCCTGGCTGCCCGTATAGTTTTGCAGGATTTATTGGCTTTTCCGGAGGATTGAATGAAGTTCTTTTTTGGGCAATTAAAATTATACCATAAAAAGTAAAAAAGGGCAAGAACAAGTGTTCGGAAATATATCGCAGTTTTACGCTTAGTAAGGTTTATTTAATCCCAAAAGGCCAATACTAACCAAAACAAATTTTATTAAGTCGAAAGAAGGAATATTTTGCCGAAATAACGAAACTTATAATCTTTGGGTAAAGCCTTTAATTCGGTCCCGTGAGGCTGAAAAGGTGAGTTTTTTCGTGCCCAAAAATAGACACCAGAGGGGGATTCATTTGAAAAACTTTGTAGACGTTGACGAAAAGTTACCGCTTCCTAAGGCGCTGCCGCTGAGCCTCCAGCATATGTTCGCTATGTTTGGGGCTTCCGTATTGGTGCCGATCCTGTTTAAAATCGACCCGGCAACAGTACTATTTTTTAATGGTGTCGGCACTCTGCTCTACATTTTCATTACCAAGGGTAAGATACCTGCTTTTTTGGGTTCCAGTTTTGCTTTTATTGCCCCGGTTTATGTTGTTATGGCCGGTTATGACTATCGTACAGCCTTGGGCGGATTTATTGCCGCAGGTATTACCTTTATAACGGTGGCTATAATTGTTAAATTTGCCGGTATAGACTGGCTGAAAAAAGTATTCCCGCCGGCGTCCATGGGCGCTATTGTTGCCATTATCGGACTGGAGCTGGCGCCGGTGGCCGCTGATATGGCCGGTTTCCCGGTAGGACTAAACACCAAGGCGCTGGATCCGAAAATGGTCACTATTTCCATGGTGACTTTGTTGACTGTTATATTGGGTTCAGTTCTTTTCAGAGGATTTTTGAAGGTGATTCCTGTTTTAATAGGCGTTATAGTTGGTTATATTGTCTCAGTTTTAATGGGGGTGGTAAGCCTTGAGGCAGTGTCAACGGCGCCTTTGGTTAAAATTCCCGAAGTATATTTTCCTCCCAAATTTAATTTAACAGCTATTATAACTATTTTACCTGCGGCTTTTGTGGTAATAGCTGAACACATAGGACACTTAGTGGTAACGGAAAAGATTGTGGGACGCGAACTTTCCAGAGACCCCGGTCTACACCGATCCATGATGGGGGACGGCATTTCTACCACCCTGTCCGGCATCTTCGGGTCTGTTCCTACGACCACTTACGGTGAAAATATCGGTGTTTTGGCTATCACTAAGGTTTACAGTGTATGGGTCATTGGCGGTGCAGCAATTTTTTCTATAGTCCTGGCTTTCTCCGGTACCCTGACAGCTTTAATTCGAAGTATTCCTACTCCTGTTATTGGCGGCATATCGATGCTGTTGTTCGGAGTTATTGCCGCTTCCGGAATTCGGATGCTCATCGAAGAAAAGGTAGACTACAGCAAATCCAGAAACCTTATCTTAACGGCTGTTATTATGATTATAGGCTTAAGCGGAGCTTACATTAACATCGGTGAAGTGAAGTTAAAAGGTATGGCCCTAGCCACAGTCGTAGCAATCGTTCTCAACCTTTTCTTCCTTAGCTTCGAAAAGTTCAATCTGCTGAATGAGTAACACAAAAAAATTTTTATCATTTCCTTGCGTTTCAAAAATATTTGTTATATAATACCCCTATAGGGTAAGAAGAACCTCTTACCTATAAGGAGGTGACGCACATGATTACTGTAACGGGTAAAGCTCAGGAAGAGTTAAAAAAGGTGCTTGATGAACACGGCGCCGATATAATCAGGGTGTTTATAGATGGCTTTGGTTGAAGCGGCCCGAGTTTCAAAATGGCTTTGGAAAAGTCAGTTAATGAAGATGACCATATTTACGAGCAGGATGGCTTTAAAATAGTCATCAGCAAAGCCTATGATACGGACTATAACAACCTGGAAATTGGTTGGGTCAAGAGCTACATGGGCGAAGGATTCAGCATTTACGATACCGGTAAATCAGGTTCATGCTGTGATTCGGGTTGCGGTGGATGCTAGAATTAACAAAGCTAAAAAGTGACCAAACCCTCATCCTAAATTCAAGAAGGCTGCAAGGTATTTAACCCTTGCGGCCTTCTGGTTTTTCTGAATCGGGATAAAGTTGTAATGTGGGCAGGAATCATTTATCCGATTGTTGAAAAAAGAAAAATGATAAAAAACAGTTTTTCGGAGGTGCATGATGTTAAAAAAATTATTGGCCAGTGTAGGCATAGGTTCTGCCAAAGTTGACCTCGAAATCCCCAATCCTCAGGTCGAGCTGGGGGGTATACTGGAAGGCGTGGTAAAAATCAAAGGCGGTAGTGTGGAGCAAGAGATAGAGAAAATATATATTAACCTTGTTCTGAATTCTAAATACGGTTCCGGTGATGAGACTAAACCTGTCTCCAGGACAGTAGGTACAGTTAAGGTTACTGATAAACTAACCCTGGCGCCTGGCCAGGAGAAAACTATCCCGGTTAATTTTGAGATTCCTCTCGATATACCTATATCTAAAGGGCGGACCAGGTATTACCTGAAGACAGGCTTGGATATCGAACAGGCTCTTGACCCAACGGACCTGGATGACATTAAGATTTTGCCAAATAAGTATATGAAAATGCTTTTTGATGCTGTTTCTGTTCTTGGCTTCAGGGAAAAGCATAACTCAGGCGACTACAATGGGCGTTACCAGGAGTTTGAGTACAGGCCGACTTCCTTTATGGCCCGCGAGCTGGATGAAATTGAACTTTACCCAACTGCCGGAGAGCAGGAACTGAATGTGGTAATACAAATCGATAAGAGGAACAGGGGCCTTTTTAGCAGCCTGCTTGACGATTTGGATTTGGATGAACGTTACGTAAGAATTCGCCTCCCGTACAGTCAAATGAACGATGTAACTCAAGTTGCCAATTTCCTGAGAGAAACTATTGAATCAGAGTATAGAAAAATATTATAGATTTTTCAACTTCAAAAAGTCTTCCCCAGTTTTTTGGAAAGGCTTTTTGCATTTTGTGGCAGGGTGCATTGATAAAGCAATTGGGGGTTAAGGTATTGCTGATATCTTTTCTTAAAGAAATGGGAAGGAGTACCACGAGAAAAGTCGAATTAAATAGGGAATATTCAGATTGACGGTGAGTTTTACACTTATCTATTACCACTACCGTGGGATTTGGGTATAATAGGAAGTAGTTATGGTTTTTATTGAAAAATGGTGCAAGTTATTTTGCTAAACAAGACTTGTTAGGAAAGAGGGTTCATGTATGCCTAATTATGGATTTGTCAGGGTTGGCGCTGCAACACCCAAACTAAGAGTTGCCGATCCGGCCTATAACATATCAGAAATATTAAAAATCGTAAAAGAAGCCGACGAAAAAAATGTAGCGGTCTTGGTTTTTCCCGAATTGTCCATTACCGGGTATACCTGCGCTGATTTATTCGGGCAAAAACTTCTGTTGGAAAAAGCCGTGGAGTTTTTAGGCGAACTTTTGCAGCAAACGGAAACGCTGGATGTTTTAACAATTGTAGGCCTGCCTTTAATGGTGGAACATAAGTTGTTTAACTGCGGGGTAGCGGTACACCGGGGACGGATCTTGGGGGCGGTTCCGAAGGTTCATTTACCTAATTACAAAGAATTTTATGAAAAGCGCTGGTTTACTTCCGGCCATGTTCTCGGACAAAGTGTTTCGGAGATTAACCTGTTAGGTCAGTATGTGCCCTGTGGAAGGATTATGATAAAAGCAGAAAAACCAAGCTTTTTGTTAGGTATGGAAATCTGTGAGGATTTATGGGCAGTTATCCCGCCCAGTTCTTATCTGGCTTTAAATGGCGCTGATATCATAGCCAACCTGTCTGCCGGCAACGAACTGGTAAGTAAGGCCGATTACAGGCGTCAACTGATACTTCAACAGAGCGCACGGTGCATGTGCGGCTATATTTATGCTTCGGCCGGGGTTTACGAATCTACCACAGACTTGGTTTTTGGCGGACATAATATGATTGCTGAAAACGGCATCTTATTAAAAGAATCCGAACGTTTCAAAAGGGACAGTTCCCTGATTATTTCAGAGATTGATGTTGAAAGGCTGGCATCAGAAAGGATGCTTAACAAGACATATGCGGATAACTACGAAATAAATGCCGGCTCTCGAAATTTTGTTATTGTAGAAACGGAATTCCTTAAAGAATATGATATGGAAGATATAGGGCTGGAACGGCCAGTGGCGCCTTATCCTTTTGTGCCGGGTAACCCGCTGACTGTAGCAGAAAGGTGCCGCGAAATTTTTAACATCCAAGTGGCCGGTTTGGCCAAAAGGTTACAACATACCAATATGAAGCACGTTGTTTTGGGGATATCCGGGGGTCTTGATTCCACTCTGACCCTTTTGGTAACGGCCCAGACCTTTGACACTTTGTATTTACCGGCGGAAAATATTGTAGCTGTAACCATGCCGGGGTTTGGAACAACGGATATTACTTATACCAATGCCCTGGATTTGATGAAAGCCCTGCACGTCACTATCAGGGAAATCGATATTAAACCGGCCTGCCTGCAGCACTTTAAAGACATTGGCCATAATGCGCAGGACCTGGATATTACTTACGAAAATGTGCAGGCCCGAGAACGGACGCAGATACTGATGGATATAGCCAATAAAATCGGCGGTCTGGTCGTTGGCACCGGGGACTTGTCGGAACTGGCTTTGGGTTGGGCTACTTATAACGGTGACCATATGTCCATGTATTCTGTAAACTGCAGTATACCCAAAACATTGGTAAAATTTCTGGTGCGGTGGGTAGCCGACAACATAGTAAACGAACAGACGGCCGAAGTTCTCCAAAAGATCCTGAATACGCCTATTAGCCCCGAACTGTTGCCGCCGGATGCTTCCGGCAAGATAGCACAGAAAACGGAAGACGTTATCGGACCTTATGAGCTGCATGATTTTTTCCTGTACTATACAGTCAGGTTTGGCATGCATCCGAAAAAAGTACTTTTCCTGGCTGATTGTGCCTTTAAAGAGAAATATAGCCGGGAAGAAATAAAGAAATGGTTAAAGGTCTTTTATAATAGGTTTTTCAGCCAGCAATTTAAACGTTCATGTTTACCCGATGGGCCCAAGGTAGGGACTGTCAGCCTGTCACCGAGGGGCGACTGGCGTATGCCGAGTGATGCGGAAGTTCGCCTCTGGCTGGCAGAATTAGACTAATGGTGATACGGCCTCATCCGAACCTTCTGTAGTGCTGGTTACGACATAGTAACGGTCACTGCTATTCAAGGTGCAAAAACAAAAAACAGCCCATGATTTGGGCAACAAAAAAAGGGCTGCAAGCCCTTGTTTTTCTAAATGGTGCGGTCGAAGGGACTTGAACCCCCACAGGCCAATGCCCACTAGAACCTGAATCTAGCGCGTCTGCCAATTCCGCCACGACCGCGTTTGATACATAAACGATAATAGCACAAACGAAACAAAAAGTCAATATTAACGATGTCTGGTAAGTTCAACTTTTATCACTATTTTTTTCATGGACGAGAATTTTTTATGGTTCCTGTGGAAGACTAAGTTGGAAACACCAGTATTACAGGGAGGTGATAGCTTGGTCAGACGGGTTGTGGGCAGAATTAGCAGGGAGATGCAGAAAGAAAGTGTGGACTACAAAGGACCGAAAACTCAAACCGGAGCGAGGCTTCGTTCCAATCGAACGGTGAGGTCCCCCAGGTCATCAGGTATCGGGCCCTATTATAGAGACGAATGAATATAGTTGGGATAGAGCCAGGAGTATCCTGGTTAATATCGATAAAAAACAGGCTGTAGAACGGAGATTGCGGTTGGATGGCGCAACAAACAGTTTTCTCCTCTACGGCTTATTTTTTTGTAGGTATTTATGGAAGATAAAATAATCTTTGCGGTCTGATTGTTAATTTATAATTACCTTGGCCAAAAAGCACATTTAAGTTGAAGGATGCGTATACTAATGAAAGGCGGGGTCCGGTTAGGAGGTTTTAATATGAGTTTTATAGAGGACTTGACCAGTTGCCTGCAGGAAGAAAACAATGCCGTTATCGATTACCTACACTTGGCTGCCAATGCGCCTGACGAGGTATCCAGAAGAGTTATTCTTCGCATTAGTAGGGAAAAACAACGACATGCCGATTTTCTTGCCTGGCTGTTAGAAGGTTGCGAAAAGAGCTGCGCGAAGGCTCAGGATGAAGATAAACAGGACAAAAATGCTCGTCCGAGGTCTAGGGTACAAAGAACTCTTAAAAAGTAATTTAATCACAAAGTTTAAAAAGCTACCATGACAAAAAAACAGGTCTTAAGACCTGTTTTTGTATTCTTATGGCTGGGGCGGCTGGACTCGAACCAACGCATGCGGGAGTCAAAGTCCCGTGCCTTACCAACTTGGCTACGCCCCAATGTGGAGTTATCAGTAAGCTGTAAGCTGTAAGCACTGTTAACTACCAACTGTTAACTTTCAACTAATAAATGGTGGAGGGAGAAGGATTCGAACCTTCGAAGGCTGTGCCGGCAGATTTACAGTCTGCTCCCTTTGACCAACTCGGGCATCCCTCCGTGAATAGCAGTTGTTAGTTAACAGTTATTAGTTGGCAGTTATTAGTTAACAGTTATTAGTTGACAGTTATTAGTTGATAGTACTAACTATAAACTATTGACTGTTAACTGTAAACTGTTGACTGTTAACTAAAATACTGGCGGAGCAGACGGGATTCGAACCCGCGACCTCCGGCGTGACAGGCCGGCATCCTAGACCGACTAGACCACTGCTCCGCATTTTTGAGCCACGAAATTCATTATAATCAAATCTCCAGGGTTAGTCAAGCATCAATTATTATTTTTCTATGGCTGTTACCAATATACTGATCGCCGGTTACCGGTCACTGAAAAAAAGAGGTCCAGTGTGTAACACTGGACGGGGAGAGATAGAACTCACCAAAGCGGAGTATCTATAGTTTTAACGTTTCAACAAAAAATATACATGGTAGAACAAAAAACTTTAAAAATTTTTTTAGGGCGTTTTGCATAAGTAATCTGGGAAAACTTTGCATACTTAAGGGACTGGCCTAATATATTATAGCGATGTACAAACGGGGAGGTTATCCGCAATGAAATTTCGCCAATTATCTTTTATAGTATTGATATGTTTTGCAATTAACCTAATTTTAGGCGGTACCGGCTATGCTGCTGATGAGGGCCAGTCACAAAAAAACGAAGATACGGAAAAAGTGCTCAAACATGTCTTTTTTATTATTTTAGAAGGAGTGTCCAGTAAAGATCTAAGATCGGCTTATACGCCAAACATATCAGGAATTGCCGCCAGCGGAATACAAGGGTCCGCCATTGGGGTTCTGCCGGAAACAACGGAAGCTTTTCTGGTGGCACTGTTAAAAGGACAAATGCCTGAAGTAAATACGGGTAATGCTATCAGGAATGACCAGTTAGCTGTTGGGTCATTGCCGGCTCTTCTGGATAGCAGTGGGAGAAGCTCTGTATTTATAGACGACGGCAGAAAAAGTTTTGATGCGCTTTTTAGAGGTTTAAAGCGGTACCGGGTAAAAGAACAAATAAATATAAAAGAAATTGACCAGGCAGTTGTGGATTTAGCCATAGATAAATTTAGTCAGAAGCACCCCTTTTTTATGGGCTTAATTTTGCCGGGCACAGAACTGACACGAAAAAGCCGTGATTCTACGACTAAGAAAACTATGGTCGCATTAAACAGAGCAGATGAACAAGTAGGTAAGCTCCTGCGGGAACTACGCAGCCAGGGATTATTTGAAAACAGTCTGATAGTCATTACAGGTTCGGCTACATATAATGACGCTGGGCAAGGGGATTGGACTATTGAAAACAATATGCTTCCTTTAATCATGACAGGGCCGGGGCTAAAAACAGGGATACAGGCTCCTCCGGCGAGAATTATTGATGTTGCTCCAACTGTTGCCTTATTGGTAGGAGTATATTTAAATCCGCATCCTGATGGGTTGGTCTTGTGGAATTTCTTACTAGCGGGAGAAGGATTTACGGAAGCCAATTTAATGAAGAAAAGATTGACGGAGCTTAGTTCTGCCCATATAGATTCGATAACTGAGATTTACAGGTTGAACCACGAAAAAGCCAGCATTAATATTGCCAAGGAGAAAATTAATAAAGAAAAGAGAGAGGTTGAAGATAAAATTAACAGAAAGCAGGAAGAAGTGAACAGGTTAAGATTCAAACTAAACGCATTTAAAATGACCGGCATAATGTTTCTTCTGGTTGTTGGAGCTGGTTACATTGTAGAATATTATATATTAAGAAGAAAATTTCTTATGTTTTAAAGGTGAGACTCTTACCAGATACCCCTCCGGGGTTTTTATTTTTCCGAAAGCGGTGGACATAGTGATTCTGTAAGGAAATGTGAACTAAATAACTTGCATATTTTTTTACATGCGAGAAGGAATTTAGAATTTTCTGTCGAAATCCTCTTAGTATAACGCAAGAAATTACCTGAATAACGCAAAATTATCCCTTTAAATTTTCTTTACATCGAAGGAAGGAATTGAGTAAATTTTGTAGAAAAGTTAAAAATGTGTGAATATTTAAAAAAGACTAATCAATATATTTTTATGTACAATGTGTCCTATAATTTTCAGCATTGGGGTGAAGACATAATGAAAATAGCAATATCCGGAAAAGGTGGCGTGGGGAAGACAACTGTCGCATCAACTCTAGTCAGGCTTTTTGCCGAAACTCATAATACCGTTTTTGCCGTTGATGCAGATCCCGACGCTTGTTTGGCTGCAGCAGTCGGAATTGACGACGAGCAAATCGAATCTGTAAAGCCTTTGGTTGAACTAAAGGAAGTAATTGATGAAAGGATGGGAACAGGCGCTTTATATCCCATAAACCCAAAAGTGGACGATGTTCTGGATGATTATAGTATTCCATTGGGCAATATCAGGTTTTTGAGAATGGGCGCCATCAAGCAGGGTGGCTCTGCCTGTTACTGTCGGGAAAATAACTTTTTGAGCGCCGTTATGAGTGCGCTGTTACTTGATAAAGATGATGTCGTGGTGATGGACATGGGAGCCGGCATTGAACACCTCACCCGGGGGACGGCCAGAGGGGTTGATGTGATGCTGGTAGTGATTGAACCAAGTAAAAACAGTGTAAATACTGCCAAGACAGTGAAGCAACTGGCAAAAGATTTAGGAATCGAAAGAGTCAGGTTTATTGGAAATAAGATAAGGAACCAAAAAGAAAAGGAATTTGTTCTGAACCAATTCGATGCCGATGAAATACTGGGTTTTATACCTTTTGACGATGACGTTTGGGAAAGTTCCATGGATAAAGGGCCAGCTGCTGAACCCGGGGGGGAACTTCTCCGGAACATGAAAAAAATTAAAGAAAAACTATTACAGGAGGTGGCGAAAGGAAGGGATTAGGAGGACAAAAGGCGAATTACTTTCTTCATAACACTATTTATTTTTTTAATGTGTAGGGGTGAAGGGAAAGCCAAAAAAATTATTAAGGAGGTTAAACTTGAAATCGGAAAGTAACTACTCAAAATAGCCTAACGGCTTATCAAATACCATTTATTAGGAAACACAATTAGTTT